>CAZTMF010000151.1:0-7241 GCA_964614675.1 uncultured Caulobacteraceae bacterium
GAGACGTACATCACCCCGTCCACCACGATCGGCGTGGCCTCCTGGCCCCTCTGGGTGTCGAGGTCGTAGGACCAGGTCAGGCCCAGCTGGCTGGCGTTCTGCAGGGTGATCTGGCTGAGCGGGCTGTAGCGCTGCTCGTTGTAGGTCCGGCCATAGGTCATCCAGTTGCCGGGCTCGCGGTCGGCCGCGAGGATGCGCGCGCCGTCGACGTCGGCGGGACCGCGCGCGGCCGGGGGCTTGGTCTGGCCCAGCGAGAAGGCCGGCCCGCCCCCTTCGTTGTGCTGCTTGGGTTGCCCGCATGCGGCCAGCGCCGCCAGAGCCCCGGCCATCGCCAGAGCACGCCACAGTCCACGCATGAGCCCTCCCGCCAAGCCTCTGCGAGCTTAACCGGGCGGCACCGTAAGGCGCCCTTGGCTGGAGTGTCTATGGCGCGGGGCGCGAGCCCCCGTCCCGGCCGAAGGCGGTGGAGGGGCCGGCTACGGCGCTCCCAGCGTCAGCTGCACGACGTCGGTGCGGCCGGTGATGAAGCCGGCGCGGCAGTAGCTCAGGTAGAAGTGCCAGAGCCTGCGGAAGCGTTCGTCGAAGCCGAGCGGAGTGATGTCGCGCCAGGCGTGCTGGAAGCGGTCGGCCCATTCCTGCAGGGTGCGGGCGTAGTCCGGGCCGAAGCGGGTCACGGCCTGCCATTCGAGGCCCGCGCGCTCGGCCTCCTGCTGCAGCCGCGCCTCCGACGGCAGCATGCCGCCCGGGAAGATATAGCGCTGGATGAAGTCCACGTGGCCGCGGTAGCCGGCGAACAGGTCGTCGCGAATGGTGATGATCTGCAGGCCCGCCCGGCCGCCGCCCTTCAGCACCTGTTTGATCTTGCCGAAATAGGCCGGCCAGTAGCGCTCGCCGACCGCCTCGAACATCTCGATCGAGGCCACCCGGTCGAAGGAGCCCTCGACGTCGCGATAATCGACCAGCCGGATATCGGCCTTCTCGGCCAGGCCCTTCTCGAACATGCGCCGCTTGGCGAATTCGAACTGAGCAGGCGAGATGGTGACGCCGGTCACCCGCGCCCCGACCTCCATGGCCGCGAACTCGGCGAAGCCGCCCCAGCCGCAGCCGATCTCCAGCACGTGGTGCTCGGGCCCGAGCCCCAGGCGCCGCGCCAGAGCGGCGTACTTGTTGGTCTGGGCCGCCTCGAGCGGCTGGTTCGAGCTCTCGTAGAGGGCCGAGGAGTAGCTCAGGGTGGGATCCAGCCACTTCTCGTAGAAGGCGTTGCCGAGGTCGTAGTGAGCCTCGATGTTGCGCCTCGAGCCGGCGCGGGTGTTGGCGTGCATCCGGTGGCCGACGGCGTGGGCCAGGCGGATGAGCGGATTGCCCTTCAAGAGGCCCGTCAGCCGGTCGAAGTTCAGCGACAGGGCTTCCAGCAGGGCGTGCAGGTCTGGCGTGTCCCACTCGCCGGCCATGTAGCCCTCGGCGAAGCCGACTCCGGCGCCGGAGAGGACGCGTTTCAGGCTGCGGTAGTCCTTGACCTCGAGCCTGGCCTGGGGCCCCGGCTCCTTGCCGCCGATGCTGAGCCGCTGTCCGGAGGGCAGGGCGATCTCCAGACCGCCGAAACGCCAGTTCCGCGCAGCGAGGTCGATCACCGTACGCACCGCGCGCGGCGTCTTGGCGGGCGGGACTGTGGTCAGCTCCAGCGTAGCCATGTGGAATCTGTAAGACAGGCGTAGGCCGCGGCCAAGTGTTAACCTTTGCCGACGGCCCGCGCGGCGATGCAACCGACGAGAGCGGCAAGGCCCGTTATCAAGGCGCCCCAGGCCATGTCGATCAAGCTGAGCCGCGTGGCCCAGACCTTCAGCGTCGCCTGGTTGGTCAGGTCATAGACGCCATAGGCGACGAGGCCGAACAGGGCGCCCCAGCCCAGCGCCACAAGCGGCCGGCCGTCCTTGAGGCCCGGCGCGATAGCGAAGACGGAAATGCCGGTCAGATAGAGACCATAGAAGACCAGGGCCGGCTTCCAGTCCGGCTTGTCGGCCATCAGGGACCCGATCACAGGCCGATAGAGCCTGGGGCCCATCAGGGTCAGCCAGGTCAGATCCCCGGCCAGGAAGATCGCCAGGGCGGCGAGATAACCGACCATCCATCGCATCGGCGGAGATCCTCCCTAGACCCCGGCGTAGAGCTGCAAGGCGCGGGCGATCACGCCGTGCATCTGCAGCCGTCCCTCGGTGGCGATCAGGCACAGGCACGGCTCGCCGGCCTCGGCCTTGGGGGAATGCATCAGATCCGCATCGCCGCAGGCGAAGTCGCCCTCGCCGTAGCGGCCGGTCTCGTCTGCGAAGGCGCCTTCGAGCACGCAGACGTATTCCGCGCCGACGTGGCTGTGTCGCGGCAGCCGCCGGTGCGGGGCCGAGTGCAGCAGGTAGGTGTTGAAGCGCGAGCTCGCCTTCGGCTCGACCCGCCGAATCCAGAGCCCCGGCGCGAGCCAGCGCCGGGGACCCAGGTCTTCGCCGGCAAGGATCCCGGGCAGGTCGACCCTGATCTTCTCCTTCGGCGGCGTGGGCGGCGGCGTCTCGATGCGGGCCAGGGCGCGCGCCAGGGCGTCCTCCGCAAGGTCGGCGGCGGGCAGGGCGTCCAGAAGTGCGCCGCCCACGGCCTCGAAGCGGCCGGCCTCGGCGCTGCAGACGGGGCAGGCGTGCAGGTGGGCTCGCAGCACCAGGGTCGGGCCGCGCTCCAGGCGCCCGGCGGCGAGGTCCAGCAAAAGGTCTGCGGAGGGGTGATGGGCGAGGCTCATCTCAGATCCTCCAGCAGCGCCCGCAGGCGGCCCATGGCCAGCCTTAGCCGCGACTTCACCGTGCCGAGGGGCAGGCCGAGGCGCTCGGCGATCACCGAATGCGGCGCCTCTGAAAAGAAGGAGAGCTCGATCACCTGGAGCTGTTCCGGCGGCAGGCTGCGCAGGGCCTGGCGCACGCGTCCGTCCTGCTCGGCGCCCGAGAGCACGGTCTCGGCCAGGGGAGAGGGATCGATGTCTTCCTGCGGCGCCGGCAGCGGGCGCTCACGGCGGAGGGCGTCGATCCTGAGGTTGCGCGCGATGGTGAAGATCCAGGTGGAGGCCGAGGCGCGGGCCGGATCGAACTGGGCGGCCTTGCGCCACACCATCAGCAGCGTCTCCTGGGCCAGCTCTTCGGCCGCCGGGCCGGCGGCGCCCAGGCGAATGGCATAGCTCTTCACCCGCGGGGCGAAGTGCTGGAACAGCTCGGCGAAGGCTGTGCGGTCGGCGGCGGCCGCGATGCGTCCGATCAGGGCGCCGAAGTCCGGCGATGAGCCGTCCTTCACCTTGACGCGCTCCGGGCGCGGCGCGCGGACCGGCTGGCGGTGGAAGCCCCTGGGAGGGGTGTCGTTCCAGACATGGACGGCGCTCATGCCCCTCTTACGCGGCCACGGCTGTCCTGGATCACCGCCGCGACCGCGAGCCACCGCGAGGGGCCCGGTGATCCGGTACCCTCGCGCTCCCGTAAGAGCGTAGGTCAGCGTCCGAGCCCTGACCAGGGAGGCGCGTCCGAGGGGGTGTTGGATGGAGCAGCGTATGGGTGAGCCGCTCGAGATCGCGGTGATCGGCTCGGGGATTTCGGGCATGTCGGCGGCCTGGCTGCTCAGCCGGTCGCATCGGGTCACTCTCTATGAGGCCGAGGACCGCCTGGGCGGTCACAGCCACACGGTCCAGGCCGGCCCGGCGCCGGTCGACATGGGCTTCATCGTCTACAACGAGGTCAACTATCCCAACCTGACGGCCCTGTTCCGCCACCTGGGAGTCCCGACCCGGCGCACGGAGATGAGCTTCTCGGTGTCGCTGGACGGCGGGGCGCTGGAGTACGGCGCCAATACGCCGGTGAGCCTGTTCGCCCAGCCCAGCAATCTGGTCTCGCGCCGGTTCTGGTCGATGCTGCGCGACATCCGGCGCTTCTACCGGCATGCGCCCACCCACGCCTGCGCCCTGGGCGAGGGGATGACCACGCTCGGCGACTACCTGGGCGCCGAGGGCTATGGCTCGGCCTTCCAGGAGGATCATCTGCTGCCCCAGGCGGCGGCGATCTGGTCGGCCCCCTGCGCCGCGATCCGCGAATATCCGGCCGAGGCCTTCATCCGGTTCTGCGAGAACCACGGGCTGCTCAAGGTGTTCGGACGGCCGGTCTGGCGCACGGTCGTGGGGGGCAGCCGCGAGTACGTGGTGCGTCTCACCGCCCGCTATGCCGACCGCGTGCGCACGGGCGCTGCGGTGCGCCGCGTGCAGCGGGCCGGGGCGGGGGTGATCGTCACCGACGCCGAGGGGCGCTCGAGCCGCTTCGACCACGTCGTGATCGCCGCCCATGCCGACCAGGCGCTGGGGATGCTGGCCGGGCCCACGCCGGAGGAACGGCGGCTGCTCGGCGCCTTCCGCTACACCAAGAACCACGCGGTCCTGCACACTGACGCCCGGCTGATGCCGCGCCGCCGGGGCGTCTGGTCGAGCTGGAACTATATCGGCCAACGCGCCCGCGAGGGCGGCGAGCGGGACCTCTGCGTCACCTACTGGATGAACCGGCTGCAGGGCCTGGACGATCCGCGCCAGATCTTCTCCACTCTCAATCCCGTCCGCACGCCGGCGCCGGGTTCGATCTTGAGGAGCGAGATCTACGAGCACCCCCTGTTCGACGCCGCGGCCATCGAAGCGCAGCGGGAGCTCTGGTCGCTGCAGGGCCAAGGCGGGCTTTGGTACTGCGGCGCCTACTTCGGGGCCGGCTTCCACGAGGATGGCCTGCAGGCCGGCCTGGCGGTGGCCGAGGCGCTCGGCGGCGATCGCCGACCCTGGCGGGTGGAGGGCGAGTCCGCCCGCATCCATCTGCAGGCTCCGCCGGCCGTGACGCGGCCTCTGGAGCGCGCGGCGTGAGCGCCTGGACGTCCGGGCTATACCGGGGCCTGGTGGTCCACCAGCGCCTGAGGCCGCGGCGGCACCGCCTGCGCTATCGCATCTTCCAGATGCTGCTCGACCTGGATGAACTGCCGGCCTTGGACCGGGGGCTTCGCCTGTTCGGCCACAACCGTCCGGCCCTGGTCGGATTCCACGACCGCGACCATGGCCCGGGCGACGGCGACCCGCTCAGGCCCTATGTCGAAGCCGAACTCGGCAAGGCCGGGATCGATCTGGGCGGCGGCCCCATCCACCTGCTCTGCATGCCCCGCGTGCTGGGCAAGGTGTTCAACCCGCTCAGCCTCTATTTCTGCCACCACCGTTCAGGCGCCCTGGCGGCGATCCTCTACGAAGTGAACAACACCTTCGGCGAGCGCCATAGCTACCTGATCCCGGTGCAGGGCCGGGGCGATCTGGTGCGCCAGGCTTGCGACAAGGGCTTCTACGTCTCCCCCTTCCAGGAGATGGCGATGCGCTATGATTTCACCGTCCGTCCGCCTACGGAGGATCTGTTCGTGGGGATCGTCAGTTCGGACGCCGAGGGCCCGATGCTGCACGCCGCCTTCACCGCGTTGCGGAGCGAGCTGTCGGACGGGGCGATCCTGAAGGCCTTCCTCGGCGCGCCGCTGCTGATGCTGAAGGTGCTGGCCGGCATCCACTGGGAGGCGCTCCGGACCTGGCTTAAGGGCGCCCGCTTCCACGCCCGTCCGCCCCCGCCAGCCGAACGGGTGACTTTGGTGCAGCCGAGCCGGCCCGGGCTGCGCCGCGCCGCCTAGGTCCGGGCCTCGATGTCCCGCTTCAGGGTGCGGGAGGCCAGGACGTAGATCACCGCGGCCAACAGATAGAATGCGCTCACGATCATGCTCGAATGCTGCAGCCCCTCGGTCGAGGCGCGGGCGCAGGCCGTCACGATTTCGGTCGCCGCATGGGGCGCTGGCGGGCAGAGGTGGTGGTAGTCCCCGAGCGCGAAGGCCCGGCGCGCGTTGAGGTCGCTGATGAAGCCCATGAACACCGGTCCCACCCCCTGGCCCATGGTGTTGATGGCCAGGAACAGCAGCGCCGAGGCCGAGGCGCGCATGCGGGGCTCGACCAGGTTCTGCACCACCGCGAAGGTCGGGGCGAAGTAGAACGACATCATCAGATAGCCGATGAAGATGAAGCCCACCGAGGCGATCGCCGTGTGCTGGCTGAAGGCGAGGAGGTAGATCGGGAAGGCCACGCTGCAGCCCAGGGCCGGCGCCCAGGCGTACCAGCGGATGTCCTTCTTGCCGGCGTTGTCGGCGATCACCCCGCCCATGATCATGCCGAAGACGCCGGCGATCCCCACCACCACGCCGTACAGCAGCCCCACCGTCGCCATCGAGAGATGGAAAGCGCGGACCAGATAGGTCTGGGTGAACGAGGCCATCGAGCTGCCGCCGAAGTTGGCGCAGACCATGCCGATCACCAGGAGCACGACGGTCCGATTGGTCGACAGCCGCTTGAAGACGGCTCCCAGCGAGGGCGCGGCGGCCGCCGGGGTCAGACCATCCACATGGCCCCTCGCCGGCTCCCTCAGCGTCAGCTTCGCCAGGAGGGCCAGAAGCAGGCCGGGCAGGCCCAGCACGATGAAGGCCATGCGCCAGTTGAACGCGTCCGCGATCCAGCCGCCGACGATCGCCCCCAGCATGATGCCGAAGGGAACGCCCGCGGAGTAGACGCCCAGGGCCGTGGCGCGTTTGGTCGACTGGTAGTGGTCCGACAGCAGCGAGTGCGCCGCGGGGCTGCAGCCGCCTTCACCGACCCCCACGCCCATGCGGAAGATCGCCAGCTGCCAGAATGCGGTGGTGACGCCGCAGAGCGCGGTCATGATCGACCAGAGCGCGATGCAGATCGAGATGATGTTGATCCGGCTCGAGCGCTCGGCGGCCCTGGCGATGGGGATGCCGAAGGCCACGTAGAAGATGGCGAACGCCGGCCCGGAGAGAAGCCCGAACTGGGTGTCCGACAGCCTGAGCTCGGCGATCACCGCGGGGCCCACGGTGGAGATGATCACCCGGTCCAGGAAGCTGGAGGCGTAGATGGCGACCAGCAGTCCCAGCAGCCAGCCGAGATAGGCGCGCGAAAACACCGGCGTCGCGTCGGCGGCTGGAACCGGTCTTGCGCCGGCCTCCGTTATGCTCGCCACGGTTTCCTCCCCTTGGCGGGGTCGATCCTAGGCCGGAAATCTGTCGGCTGGATAGACGCGGCGGCTTCACGACCCCGGCGCCGCCGGGCCAAGGTGCGCGCGGATCGTAGGAGGGTGCGTGACCAAGGACAGCCTGTCGGC
>CAZTMF010000152.1:0-7208 GCA_964614675.1 uncultured Caulobacteraceae bacterium
TTGTCCTTGCGCCAGAACATCACCCTGTCGGCGAAGCTCTTGTCCTTGTGGGCGATGTCGCCGAACTCGTCGTCGACCACATAGCGCACCAGGGGATCGGCCTTGTCGCCACCGGCCTTGGAGACCAGCATCTTCTCGCCGTCGGTGCGGGCCTCGCCCTCGCGCTGGCCGAGCAGGGCGACGCGGGCGGCGCTCTCGGGCTGCAGCTCCTGCGGGCGCGGCTCGCCGGGCGTCGGCGGGCGCAGCGAATAGTCGGGCGGCACCACCAGGGGCGCGCGCGCGACGGTGCGGAACTCGTCCGGGGTCACCTTGTTAAGGCCGAGCGCCTTGGAGGCGCTCGAGCAGCCGGCCAGGCCCAGCCCGGCCACGATCACGGCCGAAGCGGCGATGCGCTTGAAACTCATCTCTGTCCAGACTCCAGGCGAGCCCCCCGGCTCCAACCTCGCATACCCCATTGCGGGGCCTCTCGCCAAGAACTGCGCGGCGTCACGTCGCGGCGGGCGTCTTCGAATGCACGAAGCTGTCGAGCAGCAACAGCGCCACCCCGACGCTGATCGCGCTGTCGGCCACATTGAAGACCCAGGGGAAATAGAGGACGTGGAAGTCCAGGAAGTCGGCGACGGCGCCGAATCGCACCCGGTCGATCAGGTTGTTCCCGAGCGCGCCGCCCAGCATCAGGCCGACGGCCAGGGCCAGGAGTGGCCGGGAGATCCGTCGCGCCCAGACCACCAGCGCGGTCACGATCGCCAGGGCGAAGGCCACCAGCAGCCAGCGGCCGGCCGGCGAGTCGGCGCGCATCATGCCGAAGCTGACGCCGCTGTTCCAAACCATGGTGAGCTGGAAAAAGGGCAGCACCCGGATCGGCGACCGGTCCGGCAGATGCGCGACATCCAGGACCCAGTATTTGGAGAGCTGGTCCAGGACGATGACAACGGCGCCGACGCCATAGGCGACCAGGCCCCAGCGACTCACCGCCGGCGGCTGGACCGCCCCCTCGTCGAACTCAGTTTCCTCAGCCATGTGCGCTCAGGGCCTCTTCACAGCGCAGGCAAAGGCCGCCGTCGCTCTTCACCTCGGTCAGGATCCGCCAGCAGCGGCCGCACTTGCAGCCCTGGGCTCTCGTCGGCATCACCGCCACCCCGGGCGATTCGGGTAGGCGGAAGGCCTCCTGGGGCCCCTCCCCCGCCTCGAGATCGGCCGAGGAGGTGCGAAACACCTCCGCCGGATCGACGCCTTCGAAGGCGGCCAGCAGATCCGCGTCGGCGACCCAGACCCTCGGCGAGGCTTCCAGCGCTGAGCCGATGCGCTTTTCGCGCCGCTCGATCTCGAGCGCGCCGGTGACGGCGGCCAGAACGGTCTGCACCTTGGCCCAGCGCCTGGCCTCGGCATCGTTCCTCCAGGCGCCCGGCGTCTGGGGCCAGGTCCTCAGGCAATTGGAGCCGGCGTCAGGGAACCGCGTGGTCCAGGCCTCTTCCGTGGTGAACGGCAGGAGCGGCTGGAGCCACGCCGTTAGCCGCTCGAACACCAGGTCCATGACCGTGCGGCAGGCGCGCCGGCGCAGCGACGAGGCTGGATCGCAATAGAGGGCGTCCTTCCTCACGTCGAAATAGAGGGCCGAAAGCTCGGTGGTGCAGAAGTCGGCCACCGGCCGCCAGACGTCCTGGAAGCGGTAACCCTCGTAGGCCCGACGGACCTCGTCATCGAGCTCCCACAAACGATGCAGGACGAACCGCTCGAGCGGCGGCATCTCGTCGACGCCCACGCGCTCGCCTTCGTCGAACCCGTTCAGCCCGCCCAGCAGGTATCGGATCGTGTTCCTGAACTTGCGATAGGCGTCGACCGTGGTCTGCAGGATCGTCTTCCCGATCCTCTGGTCCTCGGCGTAGTCGACCAGGGCGGCCCAGAGACGGAGGATCTCCGCCCCGCTCTCGCGGATCACCACCTCCGGCTCGACCGCGTTGCCGAGCGACTTGGACATCTTCTCGCCCTGCTCGGTCAGGGTGAAGCCGTGGGTCAGGACCCCCTTGTAGGGCGCGCGACCGCGGGTGCCGCAGGACTCGAGCAGGGACGACTGAAACCAGCCGCGGTGCTGGTCCGAGCCTTCCAGATAGAGGTCCGCCGGCCAGTGCGAGTCCGGCCGGTCCTCGATGGTGAAGGCGTGGGTCGAGCCCGAGTCGAACCAGACGTCGAGGATGTCCTCGATCTTCTCGTAGTCGGCCGGATCGCGGCCGGGGCCGAGGAACTCGGCCGGATCGGTGGTGAACCAGGCGTCCGCGCCCGACTTGCCGATGGCCGCCACGATGCGGGCGTTCACCGCCTCGTCGCGCAGCGGCTCGCCGGTCTCCTTGTCGACGAACATGGCGAGCGGCGTGCCCCAGGCGCGCTGACGCGAGATCAGCCAGTCCGGCCGGGTCTCGACCATCGAGCGGATGCGGTTCTTGCCGGCGGCCGGATAGAAGGCCGTGGCGTCGATGGCCTTCAGCGCGCGGTCGCGGAGGGTGCCGCCGTCCTGCAGCGTCTCGTCCATGCGGATGAACCACTGCGGGGTGTTGCGGAAGATCACCGGCGCCTTGGAGCGCCAGGAGTGGGGATAGGAGTGTTCGAGCCGCCCGCGCGCCAGCAGCGCTCCGGCCTCGATCAGCTTGTCGATCACCGCGTTGTTGGCCGGGCCGAAACGGCCGGACTTCTTGCCCTCTGTCTCCAGCACCTTCAGGCCGCCGAACAGCGGCACCTGTGGATAATAGGCGCCGTCGGGATCGACCATCTCGGGGATGTCGCGCCGGCCGGACGCGATCCAGACCTGGTAGTCCTCCGCGCCGTGGCTGGGCGCGGTATGGACGAATCCCGTGCCGGCGTCCTCGGTGACATGGTCGCCGGCCAGCAGCGGCACGTCGAAATCGTAGCCCTGGCCTCGGAACGGGTGGGCGCAGACCAGTCCTTCGGGCTCGACGCCATAGAGCCGGTCCCAGCTCAGGATCTTGGCCGCCTGGCGCACGTCCTCGGCAAGCTCGTCGGCCACCACCAGCTTGTCGCCGACCTTGGCCCAGGGCTCGAACTCCAGGTCCGGCTCCATCCCCTCGACCTTGTAGAGGCCGTAGGAGATCGAGGGCCCGTAGGCGACGGCCCGGTTGCCTGGGATGGTCCAGGGCGTGGTGGTCCAGATCACGATGGAGGCGTCGGTCAGGCTCGGGTAGCTGGCCCGGAGGTCGCGCGCCTGGGCTGCCGACTGCTCGAGCGGATCGGAAGCGTCGGGGTCCTTGGGGTCGCGGAAGCCGACGATGGGGAACCTCACCCAGATCGTGGGGCTGGTGTGGTCGTGGTACTCGACCTCGGCGTCGGCCAGGGCCGTGCGCTCCACCGGGCTCCACATCACGGGCTTGGAGCCGCGATAGAGCTGGCCGCTCATCAGGAACTTGTGGAACTCCCCGACGATCGCCGCCTCGGTCGGGAAATCCATGGTGGCGTAGGGCGCGCTCCAGCGGCCCAGCACGCCCAGGCGCTTGAACTCGTCCTTCTGGGCCTCGATCCACTGGCCGGCGAAGGCGCGGCACTGGGCGCGGAACTCGGCGAGCGGCACCTCGTCCTTGCGCTTGCCCCTGGAGCGGTACTGCTCCTCGATCTTCCATTCGATCGGCAGGCCGTGGCAGTCCCAGCCGGGCACGTAGTCGACGTCATTCCCCAGGAGGAAGCGGCTGCGGACGACGAAGTCCTTGAGGATCTTGTTCAGGGCGTGGCCGATGTGGATGGCGCCGTTCGCATAGGGCGGGCCGTCGTGCAGCACGAAGAGGGGGGCGTCCGCCGCCTGCCGCGCCTTGCGCATCTCGTCGTAGAGGCCCTCGCGGCGCCAGCGCTCCAGGATCTCGGGCTCGAGCCTGGGCAGGCCCGCGCGCATGGGAAAGGGCGTGTCGGGAAGGAAGACGGTGTCGCGGTAATCGTCGCGATGCGGCTTGGCGTCGTCGGCCATCGGCGTGGTCCAGCGCAGTTCAAACTTGGGGTTCGGCGGAGTTCCCGGCGCGCGCTGGAGCAGAACGCCCTGGCGTCACGCCGGGCGTTTAATTCGCAGGGCTGTCCGAACCGCTGTCACGGGCGCGGATGTAACAGAGCCCGGAGGATGGCGGAAGGCGCTAAGCGCGGCGACGCTCGCGCGGGATGACGGTGATGGTCATGCGCTTGCCGGCGCGGATGATCCCGAGTTCCAACGGCCGGCCGATGGAGTCGTGGTCCAGCGCCCGCAGGAGGTCGTCGAGCCCCGTCGCCGGCCGACCGTCGATGGAGACGATCAGGTCGCCCTCCTCCACCCCGGCCTGAGCGGCCGGTCCGACGCGCTCGACGCCCGCCACCCAGACGCCCGATGCCTGATCCAAGCCAGAGACCAGTGCGAAGCCCTCAGGGATCGGAGCCTGTTGGGCCACCACGCCTATGGAGCCACGTCGCACCCGGCCATGGGCCTTCAGCTCGTCCAGCACAAAGCTGGCGGTGTTGGAGGCGATAGCGAAGCAGAGGCCTGGCGCGCCGGTGATGATCGCCGTGGCCACGCCCACCACCTCGCCGGCCGAGTTGGCCAGGGGACCTCCGGAGTTGCCTGGGTTCAGGGCCGCGTCGGTCTGGATCAGATCCTCGATCAGCCGCCCGCGCTCGGTGCGCAACGAGCGGCCGAGCGCCGAGACCACACCCGCCGTCACCGTCGCCTGGAATCCCAGCGGCGCGCCGATGGCCACGATGAGCTGGCCTGGCTTCAGCCGCTTGGAGTCCCCGAGCCGGGCGGCCGGAAGGCGCCCTCTGTGCTCGAGCTGCAGGAGCGCCAGGTCGGTGTCGATGTCTTCGCCGACCAGCTTCGCCCGCCCGGAGCCGCCGTCGTGGGTGACGATCTCGACCTCGGACGAGCCCCGGACCACATGGCAGTTGGTCAGGATCAGCCCCTCGGTCGAGACGATGAACCCCGAGCCCACGCCGTCGGGGCCGTAGCCGTTCCTGAGCGGATGCACCCGCACCACCGCCGGCGCGATCGCCTCCACCACCCCCGTAACCGCCTCGGAATAGGCGTCCATCAGCCCCGTCTCGGCGTGAGGCGCACGGGGCCGGCTGTCGAAGACGAAGTCGGCGCTCGGCGGCGGGGCGAAGGGCGACGGCGGCCGGCGCGTTGCGCTGCGGAAGCTGCGCTTCGCCTCGGCGAACTCCCGGTATTTCCGCGCCTTCAACATGGAGCCCCCGCCCCCTTCAGCTCCGCGCCAGCAGCTTTCTTGCCTGATCGGCGTCGGCGTGGATCTGCTGGACCATGAGCTCGACCGTATCAAATTTCCGCTCGGGGCGCAGGTAGGCGATCAGCTCGGTTTCGACAATCTGGCCATAGAGGTCGGCGTCGAAGTCGAAGAGATAGACCTCGAGCCGGGGTTCCACCGCGCCCACGGTGGGGTTCATTCCGATGCTGGAGACCCCGTCGATGGTCCGTCCGTCGGGCAGGTGGGTGCGGGTCGCATAGATGCCGAGCCGGGGGCGGACATAGTCGCCGAGCGCCACATTCGCCGTGGGGAAGCCGAGCTGCCGGCCGAGCTGGCGGCCCTGAAGCACCTCGCCCTCGATGGCGAAGGGCCGGCCCAGGATCTCGGCGGCCGTTTGCGGATCGCCAGCCTGCAGCGCATGCCGCACGGCGGTCGAGGAGAGCTTGTAGCCGGTCCGGTCCGACAGCGCCTTGGCGATGGTGACGCCGAAGCCGAAGCGTTCGCCCAGGACCTGGAGCAGATCGCCGTCGCCCGTGCGCCCCCGGCCGAAAGAGGCGTCGAAGCCCACCACGATGTGGTGGATGCCCAGGCCCTCGACCAGCGCCTCCTGCACGAACTCTTCGGCGCTGAGGCCGGCGAGGTGGTCGTCGAAGGGCAGGATATGGCTGCGCTCCACGCCCAGCGCTTCGAAGCGGCGCGCCTGCTGGTGCGGCGTTGTCAGGAGGAAGGGCGGATCCTCCGGATGGAACCAGCGCCAGGGGTGGGGGTCGAAGCTGATCACCCCGAGCGGCGCGCCCATCTTGGCGGCCGCCCCGTGGGCGAGGCGGATGACCCGTTCATGGCCCCGGTGCACGCCATCGAAGGACCCGAACGCCACGCAGGCGCCCTTGTCTTCGACCGCCAGCCCTCGCCACCCCCGGATCGTCCTCATGCCCGCCCTCAGCCCTCCCGTCGCGGAACCATGACGACGGCTTCGCCCTCGACCACGGCCTTGCCGGCGACCTCGCAGACGGTGGCCAGGGTCACGCGGGCCTTCTCGGCGTCGATGGCCGAAACGGTGGCGCGGGTGATCACCTCGTCGCCGATGCGGACCGGACGTTTGAAGTTCATCGTCTGGGAGATGTAGATCGCGCCTGGTCCGGGCAAGCGGGTCCCCAGCACGGCCGAGATATAGCCGGCCGAGAGCATGCCGTGGGCGATGCGGGTCTTGAACGGCGTCGCCGCCGCATAGTCCTCGTCTAGGTGGACAGGGTTGTTGTCGCCGGACACCGCCGCGAAGGCGCGGATGTCGGCGTCGGTGACCACGTGGCTGATCTCGGCGGACTGGCCGAGGCTCAGATCTTCCAGGCGCAAGCCATTCATAACCTTCTCCATTCGGGTGGCTTGCCCATCCATCGGTCGAACGTCTTCTTCCCTACCAGACCAGCTCGGGCATCGCGTATTTGGCGATCGCCTCGTGCTTGGCCAGGAACGCGGCGGCGCGTTCGGCGGAAGCCGCCGCCGCACCGTCCATGAGGTCGGCGGCATGCACGCCGCCCCAGAGGAACAGGCAGTCGAGCCCCTGAAGCTGGGCCCCAAGCACGTCGGTGGAGACGCCGTCGCCAATGCACAGCACCTTGGCGTGGTCCAGCGGCCGGCCGAGCTGCAGCGCGGCCTCCTCCAGCGACTTGCGATAGATCGGCGCGTGCGGCTTGCCGGCCATCACGACCTGGCCGCCCATCTCCTTGTAGAGGTCCGCGATGGCGCCGGCGCACAACACAAGCCGGTCGCCCTTCTGCACCATGCGGTCGGGGTTGGCGCAAATGAATTGAAGGTCCCTGTCCAGCGCGCGGCCCAGCCGCTCACGGTAGTCCTCCGGCGTATCGTTCTCCTCGTCGAAGGGGCCGGTGGCGCAGATGAAGGCGGCGTCCTCGATGCGGTCCGTGAAGCCCAGTCCCAGCCCCTCGTAGAGCGGATCGTCGCGATCAGGCCCCAGCTTCCAGACCGGCC
>CAZTMF010000153.1:0-7204 GCA_964614675.1 uncultured Caulobacteraceae bacterium
GCGTTCCGCAGGCACCAGTCGTAGTCGAGGCTGGTGACCACGTCGAAGAAGCGCCCCTGCTCGGTCCGCTTCACGGCGGCGAACATCTCGATGAACCGGGCGCCGAGGTAGTCGCGCAGCACCGCATTGGCCTCCAGACGGTCGACGGCGGCGAACCAGTTGGAGGCGAAACCCTCGCCGCTCTGCTCGGCCGCGGCATAGCCGTTCCCCGTGACCGCGGGGCCCGGGTCGATCTTGTTGACGATGCCGTGGTGGGCCGCGGCCAGCACCGTGGCCAGGGTCAGGTAGGGATTGGCGTCGGCGCCGGCGACCCGGTGCTCCACGTGCCGTGTCGGCGGCGGCCCGGCCGGCACGCGCAGTGAGACCGTCCGGTTGTTGACGCCCCAGGTCGGCGCCACGGGGGCGTAGGAGTTGGCCTTGAAGCGGCGCCAGGAATTCGCATTGGGCGCGAAGATGGCCATGCTGTCGGCCAGCAGGGCGCGCATGCCCCCGATCGCGTGCCGCAGCAGTTGGGAGCCATGCGGGTCCTCGCTGGCGCAGAGGTTGGCGCCCGATGCGTCGTTGAAGCTGACGTGCACATGGAAGCCGCTGCCCGCGCGGTCGCTGAACGGCTTGGCCATGAAGGTGGCTTCCGAGCCGTGCTTCAAAGCGACGCCCTTGGCCGCGCGCTTGTACATCACCGCATCGTCCGCTGCGCGCAGCGCGTCGGCCTTGTGCTTCAGGGTGAGCTCGAGCTGGCCCGGCGCATATTCCGAGATCGCGCCCTCCAAGGGGACGCCCTGCGCGTCGCACGCCGCCCAGAGATCGCGCAGGAAGGGCGCCGCCTCCTCCAGCTCGGACAAGCCATAGACCTGGTGGAGCTGCGGCCGCTCTCCCGACACCCGTGACGGCGCCAGCGCCAGGCCGCCATCGCCCCGCCTTTGGGCGTCGACCAGATAGAATTCCAGCTCGCAGGCCGCCACGGGGGTGAGGCCGATCCCGGCGAACCGATCGATCACCCCCTGCAGGACCACGCGCGGGTCCAGGTCGTTGGGCCGCCCGTCGAGTTCGTAGAGCGACAGCAGGACCTGGGCCACATCGGGCCCGAGCCACGGGGCCGGGACCAGCGTCCCGGGGACCGGCCGGCCCCGCCGATCGGCGTCGCCGTCCTCCCAGACCAGGCCCGTGGACTCGCAGTCCTGGCCGGTGATGTCGACCACCAGGATCGATCCGGGCAGGAAGCGGCCGTAGTCGTAGACGCCCTCCAGCTCGTGCCGGCGCAGGCGCTTGCCGCGCGGCACGCCGGTCATGCTGGTGAACAGCACCTCGCAGAACTGGATGTCCGGGTGGGCGGCCAGGAAGGCGTCGAGCTCGGCGCGCGAGGCGGGCGCGATGGCGGCGGGCTTGGAGGGAAGGTCGTCGGGCATCGGCGCAGGATGACAGATCAGGGCGTGCGACGCAGCACGTCGGCGATCATCTGCATCGTCTGGTCGATTTGCTCAGGGGAGATGATCAGGGGCGGAGAAAGGGCGATGATCTCGCCGGTGACTCGGATCAGCAGGCCCGCGTCGAAACAGGCGCGGAACACCTCCGCCGCGCGCTGCCCGGCCTGGCCCGGCCGGCTTTCGAGTTCGATCGCCGCCACCAGGCCGAGGTTGCGGACGTCCTTCACGTGCCGCTCGCCCTTGAGGCCGTGCGCCGCCGCCTCCCAGGCCGGCTCGAGCTCGGCCGCGCGCTGGAACAGGCCCTCGTCGCGATAGAGGTCCAGGGTCGCCTTGCCGGCCGCCACCGCCAGGGGATGGCCGCTGTAGGTGTAGCCGTGCGGCAGTTCGATGCCGGTGGCGACCGCCTCCATCATGCCCTCGTAGATCCCGCGGCGGACCCCGACCGCGCCCAGGGGCACGGCGGCGTTGGTGATGCCCTTGGCCAGGGTGATGATGTCCGGCGTGACCCCGAAGCGTTCGGCGGCCGTCGCAGCGCCCAGGCGCCCGAAGCCTGTGATCACCTCGTCGAAGATCAGCAGGATCCCGTACCGGTCGCAGATCGCGCGCAGGCGCTCCAGATAGCCCTTGGGCGGAACCAGGACCCCGGTGGAGCCCGCCAGGGGCTCGACGATCACCGCAGCGATGTTGTCGGCGCCATGCAGACCCACCAGGCGCTCGAGGTCGTCGGCCAGCTCCGCGCCCGTTTCCGGCTGGCCGCGCACGAAGGTCTGGGCCGGGTCGTAGGTGTGGCGCAGATGGTCGACGCCGGGCAGCAGGGCGGCGTAGGGCGCGCGGTTGCCGACGATGCCGCCCACCGAGATCCCGCCGAAGCCCACGCCATGATAGGCCCGCTCGCGGCCGATCAGCCGGGTGCGCGTGCCGCGGCCGGCCGCGCGCTGGTAGGCGAGCGCGATCTTCAGGGCCGTGTCGACGGCCTCCGAGCCCGAGTTGCAGAAGAAGACGTGGTCCATGCCGTCGGGCAGCACGCCGGCGACCTGCTCGGCGAAGTCGAAGGCGGCCGGATGACCCAGCTGGAAGCTCGGGGCGTAGTCGAGGCCCCCCGCCGCCTCGCGGATCGCCGCCACGATGGGCTCGCGACCGTGGCCGGCGTTGACGCACCAGAGGCCGGCGGTGGCGTCGAGGATCGCCCGTCCGTCCGGCGTGAAGTAGTGCATGTCCTTGGCCGAGGCGAGCAGGCGCGGCTGGGCCTTGAACGCCTTGTTGGCCGTGAACGGCATCCAGTAGGCCTCGAGGGCGCTGTTCCTGAGGTCCTGTCCGTCCGCCATCGCTGGCGTCCCTTTCCGCTTGGAGTCGTCCGGTTTTGCGGCCGCAGCACTAGGGCCGCAGTGATCACAGTGCAAGCGGACACCGGACCTGGATCACGCTCCGCCGCGCATTGCCTGGTTCGCTGGCGGCGCCCCATCCGGCCTCGCTTGACAGGCGATAGCGATCGCGAAAGACGTGATCACAGATGAAGGACGATCTTCCCCAGGTGCGCGCGACGCGCCGCTCGCCGCGGCCGGTCCTGGGCGTGGTCTGCTGCACCCGCCAGATCGGGACCGAGACGGCGCAGGCGGTGGTCGATCGCTACCTGGCCGGCGCCCTGCGCCATGCCGACGCCGCGGGTCTGCTGGTCCCGGCCCTGCCCGGGCTGATGGACGCCCGCGAGGTCGCGCCGAGGCTCGACGGCGTGCTCCTCACCGGCAGCCCCTCCAACGTCGATCCCGCGCGCTATGGCCAGGCCGAAGCGGTCGACCGGGAGGGGCCCTTCGACGCCGCCCGCGACGCCATGACCGCGGCCCTGGTCGAGGCGATGCTGGAGCTCGGCAAGCCGGTGTTCGGGATCTGCCGCGGCCTGCAGGAGCTGAACGTCGCCTTCGGGGGCACGCTCAGGCGCGACATGGCCCGCAGCCCCGAGCTGATCGCCCACCACGCCCCTTCCGACGCCGATTTCGAAGACATGTTCGCCCACGAGCACGAGGTGACGCTGACCCCCGGCGGCATGCTGAACCGGGGCCTCGGCCGATCCACCCTCCAGGTGAACTCGGTGCACTACCAGGGCATCGACCGCCTGGCGCCCGGGCTCGAGATCGAGGCCACCGCGCCCGATGGCGTCGTCGAGGCGGTGTCCGCCGAGGTCAACGGCGCCCCCGTGCTGGCGGTGCAATGGCATCCCGAGTGGCGTCCCGAGGCGAACCCGGACTCCCAGGCCTTCTTCCAGCTGCTCGGCGCCGCCCTCCGCGGCGAAGCCCTCCTCTCCTCCCGTTCCAGGAGCCGTGCGTGACCCTCCGCAACTACGACATCGCCGAACTGCGCCGCCTGGACGTGGAGCATCACCTGCCGGCCCAGCAGGACCAGGGGCTGATGCGCGACCTCGGCGGCAGCCGCATCATCACCCGCGCGGACGGCTGCACCATCTATGACGGCGACGGCGTCGCCCTGCTGGACGGCATGGCGGGCCTCTGGTGCGTCCAGGTGGGCTATGGCCGCAAGGAGCTGGCCGAGGCGGCCTACGAGCAGATGCTCGAACTTCCCTACTACAACACCTTCTTCAAGACCGCCGCGCCGCCCACCGTCCTGCTCGCGGCCCGGATCGCCGAGCTCCTGGGCGGGGATCTGCAGCATGTATTCTTCAACAGCTCGGGATCGGAGGCGATCGACACGGTCATCCGCCTGGCCCGCTACTACTGGCAGATCAAGGGCCAGCCCCAGCGGAACATCATCATCGCCCGGGTGAACGGCTACCACGGCTCGACCATCGCCGGCGCGAGCCTCGGCGGCATGAAGCACATGCACGAGCAGGGCGGCCCATGGCTGCCGGGCATAGAGCACGTCATGCAGCCCTATCCGTTCGGCGAGGGCTTCGGCGAAGACCCGGAGGCCTTCGGCGAGCGGGCGGCCCAGGCCGTCGAGGACCGCATCCTCGAAGTGGGGCCTGAGAACGTCGCCGCCTTCGTGGGCGAGCCCGTCCAGGGCGCGGGCGGCGTCATCATCCCGCCGGCGAACTACTGGCCGCGCGTCGAGGCGATCTGCCGCAAGTACGGCATCCTCCTCGTCTGCGACGAGGTCATCTGCGGTTTCGGGCGGCTGGGCCGCTGGTTCGGCTTTCAGCACTTCGGGGTGAAGCCCGACCTGGTCTCGATGGCCAAGGGCCTGTCGTCGGGATACCTGCCGATCTCCGCCGTCGGAGTCGCCGATCACATCGTCGAGGCCCTGCGCGGGACCGGCGACGATTTCGCCCACGGCTATACCTACTCCGGCCATCCGACCGCCGCGGCGGTGGCCCTGAAGAACCTCGAGATCATGGAGCGCGAAAACCTGGTCGAGCGGGTGCGCGCCGACGTGGGCCCCTATCTGGCCAAGGCCCTCGCCAGCCTGGAGGACCACCCGCTGGTGGGCGAGGCCCGGTCGCTGGGCCTGATCGGCTGCGTCGAGATCGTCTCTCGCAAGGGGACCAACGAACGGTTCGGCGGCAAGCAGGGCCCGACCGGCCTGATGGTCCGCGACCTCTGCATCGAGCATGGCCTCATGGTGCGGGCGGTGCGGGACTCCATCGTGATGAGCCCTCCCCTGGTCATCAGCCACGCCCAGATCGACCAGCTGGTCTCCACCCTGCGCCGCGCGCTGGACCTGGCGGAGCCCCGGCTCCGCTCGGCCGCCCTGGCCATCGGCTGACGCCGCCGCGGCTGGCGGGGACCGGCCATCGTCTGTGATGGCAGCGCGCGCCGAAGCGGGACCTGTCCGCGCCTTGATCAGCGGCTGACCAGCCGCGTGGCGCCTTACCCTCCGTCGCGTGGCGCGGAGTGGATTGTGATCACAGCTCTTGACGTTGAAGCTTCGCCGGGCCGAACCTTCCGTATCCGCCGCACCGGGGAATGCACGAGATGATCAAGGCCCAGCACCTGCGCAGTCTGCTGTTCGTCACGGCCGCCGCGGCGCCGATCCTTTTCGCCGCTCCCGGCTGGGCCGCCGACGCGGCCTCCACGCAGGTGGGCGAAATCGTCGTCACGGCCACCCGCCAGGACCAGGTCCTCAGCAAGGTCCCGGAGAGCATCAGCGCGTTCCCCGCGGCCAAGCTGGCCGTGCTGAACGTCAAGTCATTCCAGGACCTCGCGAAGTTCACGCCCGGGGTCACCTATGACGAGGAGCGGCACGACGTCTCCATCCGCGGCATCAGCTCCAGGGCGGGCTCGGGCACGACGGGTGTCTATATCGACGACACCCCGATCCAGGTGCGGGCGCTCGGCCTGAACGCCAACAACACCCTGCCCGCCGTCTTCGACCTGGAGCGGGTCGAGGTCCTGCGTGGTCCGCAGGGAACCCTGTTCGGCGCGGGCTCGGAGGGCGGCACGGTCCGCTACATCACCCCGCAGCCGAGCCTCAGCAGCTACAGCGGCTTCGCCCACTCCGAGGTGTCCTGGACCGACCACGGGGACCCCAGCTACGAGGGCGGCGCCGCGGCGGGCGGCCCGATCGTGCCGGACAAGCTGGGCTTCCGGATCAGCGCCTGGGATCGGCGGGACGGCGGCTGGATCGACCGCGTGGACTTCAACACCCTGGCGCCGACCGACAGCAACGCCAACTGGGTCGACACCTTCGTGACCCGCGGCGCCGTCACCTGGGCGCCCGTCGAAGGGCTGCTGATCACTCCGGCGATCTATTACCAGAACCGCATCCAGCACAATTACGACCTGTACTGGACCGCGATCTCGAACCCGGGATCAGGGACCTATCTCAGCGGTACGCCCGACCGGATGGGCGACAAGGACCATTTCGTCCTGCCGTCGCTCAAGATCGAATACGACAGCTCGCTGGTGAAGCTGATCTCCACCACCTCCTATTACGACCGGCGCGAGCGGGTGAACGGCTACAGCGGCACGCTCTACAACCTGTCCTACTTCCAGCAGATCACCGACGGCGGGACCGATCCCATGGGCGAACCTTGCGCCCCGTGCGCGACAGGCCCTTCGCCGCTGCTGCTGCCGACGGGGCCGAACCTGCCCGGCTTCGGCGACTACCTGTCGAAGAACATCATCACCAACAATCAGAAGAACATCACCGAGGAGGTCCGGCTGCAGTCGGCCGACCCGGGCGCGCGGCTCAACTGGACCGCGGGCGTCTTCTATTCCTATGACACCCAGCGCAGCATCGAGGAGATCTTCGATCCGCAACTGCCGGCGCTGACGCAGTACCTCTGGGGCGAAGACATCCTGACGGCCTGGGGCCAGGACCTGCTGCCCAACGGCGACGACTACATCAACGACACCACCGGCCACGACCGGCAGATCGCCCTGTTCGCCGACGCCACCTATGCTCTGACGCCGCAGCTCAAGGTCAATGTCGGGCTGCGCTACGCCTGGACGCACTTCGACTTCACCAATGTGAATGACGGCCCCCAGGATCTGCTGTGCACCGCGCCCGGGACCGTTCCCGGCCCCAACTGCGGCGCGGACTACGAGTCCGGCAGCAAGGACGAGACGCCCTTCACGCCCAAGATCAATCTGTCCTACCAGGTCACGCCCGACGACATGGTCTATGCGACGGCGTCGAAGGGCTACCGGATCGGCGGCGCCGTGCCGCCCCTGCCCGCCGACGCCTGCGGCGGGGTGTTTCCCACCAGCTACGGCTCGGACACGGTGTGGAACTACGAGGTCGGGGCCAAGGGCCGCTTCTTCGACCGGCGGCTGCAGGTCTCGGCCAGCGCCTACTACATCCGCTGGAGCAACATCCAGCAGGCGATC
>CAZTMF010000154.1:0-7189 GCA_964614675.1 uncultured Caulobacteraceae bacterium
TGATCTCCGACGGCGCGCCGGTGGACGATTCCACCCTGTCGGTGAACTCCGGCCACTATCTGGAGCGGCACCTGCGGACGGTGATCGGCGAGATCGAGCAGAACTCCCCGGTCGAGCTCCTGGCCATCGGCATCGGCCACGACGTGACCCGTTACTACCGGCGGGCGGTGACCATCGTCGACGTCGAGCAGCTGGGCGGCGTGATGACCGAGAACCTCGCCTCCCTGTTCGAGGAGGAGCCCAAGGCCGTGTCCGCCCTGAAGCCGGGTGTTTCCTCGGTGCTCTCGGCCGGCAGGTCGTCGATGTCGCGCACCAGCCTGCAGGCCGTGAGGGCCGCCGCGGCGGTGTAGCGGCCCCCTCCCCGCCTCGGCTATGACTGCCGCGGGCCGATCAGAACCCAAGTCCAGGAGGCCGCCCCGCATGCGCGCAGCAAACGTCGCCGACTACCGCGAGCTGGCGCGCCGGCGCATCCCCAAGGTGCTGTTCGACTATGTCGACGGCGGCGCCTTCTCGGAGTCCACGCTCAGGGCCAATGCCGAGGACTTCCAGAAGGTCCATCTGCGACAGCGGGTGCTGGTCGACGTCTCGGACGTCTCGCTGAAGACCGAGCTGCTCGGCCAGGAGCTGGCCATGCCCATGGTGCTCTCGCCGATCGGCATGGCGGGCATGTACGCGCGCCGGGGCGAGGTCCAGGCCGCCCGCGCCGCCAAGAAGGCCGGGGTGCCCATGTGCCTCTCGACCATGTCGATCTGCGACCTGCAGGAAGTCGCAAGGGGCTCGGGCGGGCCGACCTGGTTCCAGCTCTACATGCTGACCGACCGCGGCTACATGAAGGAGCTGCTGCAGCGCGCCGCAGAGCTCGGCTGCCCGGTCCTCGCCTTTACCGTCGACCTGCCGGTGCCCGGCACCCGCTATCGCGATATCCGCAACGGCCTGGCCGGGGACGACAGCTGGCACCTGCCGCTGCGCCGGGCCTGGGACGGCCTGACCCACCTGCCCTGGGTCTGGGACGTGTGGCTGAACGGCCGTCCGCACCTCTTCGGCAACATCGCCCCCGCCGTGCCCGAGGCCCGTGGCGTCGAAGGCTTCTGGCCCTGGGTCCGGGGCAGCATGGACCGGTCCCTGACCTGGTCGCACATCGACTGGATCCGCGAGAACTACCCCGGGAAAATCATCCTCAAGGGCGTCCAGGACGTCGAGGACGCCCGGCAGGCGGTGCGCTCGGGCTTCGACGGCCTGATCGTCTCCAACCATGGCGGCCGGCAGCTGGACGGAGCGCGATCCTCGATCACCGCCCTGCCCCCGATCGCCGACGCCGTGGGCGACGATCTCACCCTGTTCATGGACGGCGGCGTTCGCTCGGGCCTCGACGTGCTGAAGGCCCTGGCCCTGGGCGCCAAGGGCTGCTTCCTCGGCCGCGCCTGGGCCTTCGGCCTGGCCGGCGGCGGGGGCGAGACCGGCGTCTCCCATGTGCTGGACATCATGCGCGCCGAGCTGGCGACGGCCATGGCGCTGACCGGCTGCACCGATGTGCGCAAGGCCGGGCCTGACCTGCTGATCCAGGCCGAGGCCGCCCTGAAGGATGCTGCAGCGGCGCGCAGCCGTGGCCGAACGCGCGTGGCCGCCGAATAGGATTCTGAAGCTGGGGAGCCTCGAATGAGCCGCGAACAGGTCTCGATCAGGACCAGGGACGGCGACTGCCGCGCCTGGGTGTTCCGTCCGGACGGCCAGGGGCCATGGCCCGCCGCCATCATCTTCATGGATGCGCCAGCGATCCGCCCGGCCCTGTTCGACTTCGGTGAGCGGCTGGCATCGCACGGCTATTTCACCCTGCTGCCGGACCTGTTCTACCGCGACGGGGCCTACGAGCCGATGGACCCGTCCAAGCTGTTCGCCGACGAGGCGGCGCGGACGGCCATCTTCGCCAAGATGGGCAAGTGCGTCTCCATCGAGGCGATCCGGACCGACACCGGCGCCTTCCTGGACTTTCTGGGCAAGCAGCAGGACGTGAAGGGCGAGAAGGTCGCCGTCACCGGCTACTGCATGGGCGGCCGCGTGGCCCTGATCGCAGCGGCGGAGTACCCGGACCGCATCGCGGCGGCGGGCTCCTTCCATCCCGGCCACCTGGTGACCGACAAGCCCGACAGCCCGCACCTGGGGGCGGCGAAGATCAAGGCCAAGGTCTATGTGGGCGGCGCCGACCAGGACTCGGGCTTCACGCCGGAGAGCCGGGACCAGCTGGCCAAGGCCTTCACCGACGCCGGCGTCGACAACCGGGTCGAGATCTACGACGGCGCCATGCACGGCTACACCATGCCGGACCTCAGGGTTTACGACGAGCCGGCCGCCGAGCGGCACTGGCGCGAGTTGCTCAAGCTGTTTGATGGCGAACTAAAGTAGCATCCGGCCTGGACGCCCGAAACGAGCAACGGGCGCCGGTTGCGCAGGAGCGATCATGGATCGAGTAAAGCAGCCGGACGGCGGCGGCGACGCCCCGCGGCCCAGCCAAAACACCGAGGCTGCGCCCGGATCATCGCCGGAAGCCCCCGCGTCCGATCCGAGGGCCGCCGCGCTCGCCCTCTGGGAAGAAGGTGATCTGACAGGCGCCCTCGAGGGGCTGACGACGCTCCTGCAGGGGTTGCAGAACGGAAAGGCCCCGAAGCGGACGATCCGGAGCGTCTACAAGAGTACGCTCCACCTTCTGTGCGACATGAAACGGTGGCCTGAGGTCCGCGATCTTTCGCTCGCCGCCATCGACCGATTTCCGGACAAGGCTTTTGGCCATCGCTTCCTGGGTGAAGCCCGGTTCCGGCTCGGCGACATGGAAGCGGCGGAGGCGGCCTTTCAAGCGGCCCTCGATCGCGATCCGCTGGAGGGCGCCTCACGGATGGCCCTTGCGCTTCTCAAGCGCGGACCCGGGCCGAGCGCGCCCCGGAAAAGTCCGAGGCTTTGGCCCGCCGATCAGTCCCTGTTCGAACATCCGAGACGGGTGCTGGAGCGATATCTCTTCAGGGATTACCCCGACCAGCCGCTGGTCCAGCCGGACACGGTGTTCGCCACCTTGGGTTCCTGCTTCGCGGACAATCTTGCGCGGCGCCTCGGCGAAGCGGGATTTCGCGTCAATTCCCAGCCGATCGGCGAAAACGTCAACAGCACCTACGCCAACGCCTCCCTCCTGAAGTGGATCGAAAACGGCCCCTCGGATGGCCCCACGTCGATCATGCAGGAGGTCTACGGCTCGGAGATGCGGGGGCAGTTCAAACACGCCTTCCAGTCGGCGGACGTCTTCGTATTCACCTTGGGCGTGGCGCCGTGCTTCTTCGATAGGGAAACCGGCGAATTCGCCTTCAGCACGACCGAGTCCATTTTCGGCCGGGAGTACCTGAACCAGCACTGCGTCATGCGGACGACGACGGTCGCCGAGAACATCAGCAACATCAAGGCGATACTGGACGGCCTGGAACGCCTGGCGGGCCGGAGGCAGAAGATCGTGATGACGATCTCGCCGGTGGCGCTGCAGGCCACCACCGAGTTCTATTCGGCCATCACGGCCGATTGCCTCTCCAAGTCGACGCTCCGCCTCGCTTGCCACGAGATCTGCGAACAGAGGCCGGACATCGTCTATTGGCCGAGTTTCGAAATCGTCCGCTGGCTCGGCGTCCACTACAACCGTCCGGACCGGCCGGTGTTCGCGCAGGAAGACGGCAACACGCGCCACGTCTCCAATTGGGTGGTGGACCTGATCATCGACCTCTTCATCCAACACCATTCGGCCGCGGGCGTGGATTCGAAGGCGGCCGAAGGCGCCTTCCCGTCGGAGTCGTAGGCGCTCAGGCCGGATCGATCAGGCCGGCTCTCCAGCACTCTTCTGGATCTCGCGAAATTGAGGCGTCCCCTTTCCATCCGTGTCCGGCGGGTCTATATACAGGGTCTACTTATGCTCAGTTACAGCATAAGTCCTGACGCCGACGGGCGGTCGCCCCGTTGGCGTTTTTCAAGCCCCTAGAAATGCTCTCATTGAGCATAAATAGGGCATCCGCGGGAGGCGGCGATGTACGACGGCTTCGAACCCCTGCCCTTCACGCCCGAGATCGAGGCGGCGATGGGACCGGTGTGGGAGAAGGTCAAGGCCAGAGTCACGCCGTTGGAGTGGCGGCTGCAGGCCCCGCTGATCTCGGCCATCAACGATCTGAAGCGGCGGAAGAACGCCGTGATCCTCGCCCACAACTACATGACGCCCGAGATCTTCCACGGCGTCGGCGACTATGTCGGAGACTCCCTCGGACTGGCGCGCGAAGCGGCCAAGTCGGACGCGGCGATCATCGTCCAGGCCGGCGTGCACTTCATGGCCGAGACCTCCAAGGTGCTCTGCCCCGACAAGCGCGTGCTGATCCCGGACCTCCTGGCGGGCTGCTCGCTCGCCGCCTCGATCACCGCCGCCGACGTGCGCCTGATCAAGCAGCGCTATCCGGGCCTGCCGGTGGTCACCTATGTGAACACCACTGCGGAGGTGAAGGCGGAGACCGACATCTGCTGCACCTCCGCCAACGCCGTCCAGGTGGTGGAATGGGCCGCCGCCGAGTGGGGCGTAGATCGGGTGATCCTGCTGCCGGACGAATTCCTGGCCCGCAACGTCGCCCGCCAGACCGGCGTCGGGATCATCGCCTGGCAGGGCCGCTGCGAAGTGCACGAGCGCTTCACCGCCCAGGACATCATGGAGCTCAAGGAAGCTTATCCGGGCGCCGAGGTCCTGGCCCACCCGGAATGCCCCGCCGAGGTGCTCGAGGTCTCCGATTTCGCCGGCTCGACCGCGGCCATGAGCGACTACGTCACCCGGCGCCGTCCCAAGCAGGTGGTGCTGATCACCGAGTGCTCCATGGCCGACAACGTCGCCTGCGACGCGCCGGACACCGAATTCGTGCGGCCCTGCAACCTCTGCCCGCACATGAAGCGGATCACCCTGGAGAACATCTACGAGTCCCTGCTCAAGGAGCAGTTCGAGGTGACCGTCGATCCGGCCGTCGCCGAGCGCGCGCGACTGGCCGTCCAGCGCATGATCGACATGCCCGCGCCCGCCGTCCCGGCACGCTACGACCTGGTCAAGGCGCGCCACCACGTGGACGTCGAGCTGATCTGAGCCATGGCGGACCTGGAGCATTTCGACGGCGTCCTGGTGATCGGGGCCGGCCTCGCCGGCCTCGCCGCCGCCCTGTCGGCCGCGCCGCGCAGGGCGCTGGTGCTGAGCCCCTCGCCGCTCGCGGGCGTCTCGGCCTCCGCCTGGGCCCAAGGCGGGGTCGCCGCCGCGCTATCGGAGGGTGACGACCCCGAGCTGCATGCCGCCGACACCATCGCCGCCGGCGCGGGGCTCACCGATCCGGCCATGGCCGAGCTTCTGGCCCGCGAGGGGCCGGATGCGGTGCGCTGGCTGGCCGGGCTCGGCGCGCCCTTCGACCGCGACGCCCGGGGCGGCTTCTCCCAGGGCCTGGAGGCGGCGCACTCACGCCCGCGCATCGCCCGGGTGAAGGGCGACCAGGCCGGCCGCGCCATCATGCAGGCCATCGCGGCCTCGGCGCTCGCCGCACAGCACATCGAAATCCGTGAAGGCGCGCACGCCCGCGCCCTGCTGCAGGACGCTGAAGGCCGCGTCCGAGGGGCGCTGGTCGAAGCCCATGGGCGGCTGACCTGCATCCTCGCCCCGGCCGTGATCCTGGCGGCGGGCGGCCTCGGCGGCCTCTATGCGGTGACCACCAATCCCCCCTCGGCCGTGGGCGAAGGCCTGGCGTTGGCGGCCGCCGCCGGCGCGACCATCGCCGACCCGGAATTCGTCCAGTTCCACCCGACCGCCATCGACGTGGGCCTGGATCCCGCGCCCCTGGCCACCGAGGCTCTGCGCGGCGAGGGCGCCAAGCTGATCGACCGGGAGGGCCGCGCCTTCATGGCCGGCTATCACGAGCGGGCAGAGCTGGCGCCGCGCGACGTGGTCGCCCGCGCCATCCATCGCCAGCTCGCCAACGGCCAGGGCGCCTTCCTGGACGCCCGCGACGCGATCGGGCCCGAGTTCCCCGACGCCTTCCCGACCGTCTTCTCCGCCTGCATGGCGGCGGGGCTCGACCCACGCGTCCAGCCGATCCCGGTGGCGCCTGCGGCCCACTACCACATGGGCGGGGCCTGGACCGACGCCGACGGCCGCACCTCCCTGGAAGGCCTCTACGCCGTCGGCGAAAGCGCCTGCACGGGCGTCCACGGCGCCAACCGCCTGGCCTCAAACTCCCTGCTCGAGGCGGCCGTGTTCGGCCGCAGGGCGGGCGCGGCGGCGCGCGAAGCAATCGATCTCGAGACCTTGCCCGAGACCGCCGAGCCCCTGCCTCAGCTACCTCCCTCCGAGCTGCGTCGCCTCCGCGGCCTGATGAGCCGTCATGCCGGCGTGGTGCGCGAGCGCGCCGGGCTGAACGCCTTGCTGGGTGAAGTCGACGGCCTGTACGCCGCCCATGGCGCCGCGCCGGCGCTCATTGCGTCCCGGCTGATCGCGGCCAGTGCGCTCGCGCGCCACGAAAGCCGCGGGGGCCACTACCGCTCGGACTTCCCGCTGATGGCCTCGCCCGCTCGCCGGACCCTGACGACGCTCGCCGAGGTCGAGACGCGCCGCCTGCCCCACGCGGCGGCATGAGCCTGGAACCCCTTTCCGATCTGCTGATCGAACCCGTGGTGCGCTCGGCCCTGGCCGAGGATCTCGGCCGCGCGGGCGACATCACCAGTCAGGCCTGCGTCGATCCGGAAGCCCGGCTCAAGGTCCGGTTCGCCGTGCGCCAGGACGGCGTCATCGCGGGACTGGATTGCGCCCGCCTGGCCATGGCGGCGATGGATCCCGCCCTGCGCTTCTCGGCCCAGCGCCGCGACGGCGACCGGGTCGAGGCCGGCGAGGTCCTGGCCCGGGTCGAGGGGAACGCCCGCGCCATCCTGGCCGCCGAGCGGGTGGCCCTGAACCTGCTGGGCCGCCTCAGCGGCATAGCAACCCTGACCCACGCGTATGTGGACGCCGTCGCCGGGACGCGGGCGAAGATCGTCGACACCCGCAAGACCACGCCCGGCCTGAGGATGCTCGAGAAATACGCCGTGCGCTGTGGCGGCGGGGTGAACCACCGCTTCGGCCTGGATGACGCCATCCTGATCAAGGACAACCACATCGCCG
>CAZTMF010000155.1:0-7159 GCA_964614675.1 uncultured Caulobacteraceae bacterium
ACGGAGTGGAGATCACCCGCGTCGCGGATGGCAGCCCCGCCGAGAAGGCCGGATTGAAACCCGGCGATGTCGTCCTCGAATATAACGGCCAGCGTGTGGAAGGCATGGAGCAGTTCGGGCGCCTGGTGCGGGCCATCCTGGCCTGGGGCTGGGGCCTCGCTCTGGTCATCGCCCTGGCCTACGCCGCCTTCGGGAGCGAGTTGGCGGCCAGCTTCTCTACTGCGCCCGAGGTGATCGCGACGGTGAGGCGCTACATCGGCTGGGCGGTGCTGATGCCGGTGGTGGGCGTGGCTTCCTTCGTCTTAGACGGCGTCTTCATCGGCTCCAGCTGGACCCGCGCCATGCTGGTCTCGATGGCCGCGGCCCTGGCCGGGTTCCTGGCGATGCTATGGCTGGCGCGGGGGGCGGGCAACGACGGCCTCTGGCTCGCCTTCTCCCTGTTCTTCGTCCTCAGGGCCGCGGCCCAGGCGGTGTTGATGCCGGGGCTGGTCAGGAGGAGCTTTGGCGGCGGAGCCGCCTGAAAGGAAACCACGAACCTCACGAACCTCACGAACAAGCTTGTTCAGAAGCCGCTGCATGTCCCGATGAGCACAGGCCCGTTCGTGAGGTTCGTGAGGTTCGTGGTTATTCTTGCCGGCCTCGCGGCCGGACGCTGAGCTCGTCGTAGCCCGTGGCGGGGTCCAGGGGCCGGCTGAACTCCACGTCCTCCAGCTCGCCGATCACCAGCTCGGCGGTGGTGTTGACGAGGCAGCCGCTGGCGAGATGGCCGCCGATGCACTGGCCGTCGCCCAGCGCGAGACTGATGTGCAGGTGCAGGCCGTCGGGACAGAGCGTGCCGGTCAGGGAGACGATCTCCATCGGCGCGTCCCAGGTCCGGAACACATCCTCCTCGCCCATGGCGCCCGGCATCCTGAGGCGCGCGCGGGAGAGGCTGCCCACGCAGGTCAGGATGAGGCCGGCCCTAAGGGCGTGCGCGCCGGTGAGACGCTGCAGCTCGTCCAGGAGATCGGCTCCGGGCGTCAGGCGGTGGGCGAACGTGCGCATGGACCCTGTTCTACCTGTCCGTCCTTCGAGTTGCGCGTTGACGGGCGCGGGAATCCACCGACTCCTATATCCGACTGATTTCAAAGGAGATGGTCCGATGTCGGCTTTCTTGAGGACCGTCGACACCTTCCAGCCCGAGGCCAAGAGCCTGCCTGGACGGTACTATTTCGACGAGACCATCTTCGATATCGAGCGCGAGAGGATCTTCACCCAGGACTGGATCTGCGTCGGCCGGGAAGAGGAAATCCCCGAGACCGGCGGCTATATCCTGGTCGAGGTCGCCGGCGAGAGCATCATCGTCGTCCGGTCGGGCCAGGATCGCGTCTCGGCCTTTTACAACCTCTGCCGCCATCGCGGCTCGAGGCTCTGCCGTGAGGAACAGGGCGTCCTGGGGGACCGCATCCGCTGCCCCTATCACGCCTGGACCTACGACCTCGATGGCGCCCTCGTGGTCGCGCCCCGCATGGACGAGGTCGCGGGATTCGACGGCGCCGCTCACGGCCTGCATCGGGTCAACGTGGGGGTTGCGGGCGGCCTGGTGTTCGTCAGCCTGGCCCAGCATCCCAAGCCCTTCGCCCGGGAGGTCGAACCCCATTTCGTCAGGTTCGGCCCATGGGCGCTTCCTGATCTGAAGGTCCGCAGGCGGATCGACTATGAGGTCGCGGCGAACTGGAAGGTCGTCTGCGAGAACTATTCGGAATGCTACCACTGTCCCTCGGTGCATCCCGCCTTCACGCGCAGGGTCCACGCCCGCAGCGGCCGCAACGACGCCTACGCCGGGGCCCTGCTGGGCGGCCACATGGAGCTGACCGCCGGAACCGCGAGCCTGACCGAGACGGGCGCCCTCTGCGGTCCGGTGCTGGGGACCGTCGGCGGGGAGGATCTCGGCCGCGTCTATTTCTATTCCCTGTTCCCCAATCTGATGGTCAGCCTGCACCCGGACTATGTGATGACCCACATCATCCAGCCCCTCTCCGCGACCCGCACCAGGGTCCGCTGCGAGTGGCTCTTTGCGGGCGGAGCTGCGGACGGGGACGATTGCGATCCCGATGCGGCGGTCGCCCTGTGGGATCCGGTGAACCGGGAAGACTGGGAAGTCTGCGCGGGCGTCCAGCTGGGCGTCGGCTCCCGGGCCTACCAGCCCTCGCCCTTCTCGAGCGCCGAAAGCCTGTCCCAGGCCTTCAACCAGCAGCTGCTGAAAGCGCTTGGGCCGGGCGCGCCCGGCTGAGCCCTAATTCCCCTTTCCCGATTCACAGGTTGCAAACTGTCGCTGGGGCGATGCGGCCGACATTTGGTCAGAATCCGAAGAGACCTCGTTAGCCTATTTTGCCTTGTTGATCTTTGTTTCATGGATTGAGTGTTTCCTGAATCCGGAAATTGCATTGGCAACTTTTGCATTGGTGCGCGTGGGGTGACGTAGAGCGCCGTTGAGTCTCAGAACGCGGCTCTTTCCTGGGTGGTTGATCATCTTCGGGCGGAGGGAGAAGTGTATTGAGCGGTGCAACCCTCCTATCCGGGCCGGCCGCGAAAATTGCCTCCCGTGGCCAGGACTTGCGGAAGCCAGCGGATCCCTACGCTAACTCGGCAAATTGCCCCGACGGTGTTCCCGAGCGGCGCCGGCGCTCCTTGTCTTTCGGTCACGCAAGGTCGGGCGACTTCACCTGGACGTTTCCCGTGCTTGCGATGATCGCGATCGCCCTGATTGGGGGGATTGCTGTGCTGCTGGCCAAACAGTTCGACCTGGCGGCCGAGAACCGGCAGCAAACCGTAGTGGACAATGGGCTGGCCGACCGGATGGCGGAGGTCGCCCATACTGTCGTCTCCGATGTCGTTTGGGATGACACCGTTCGACATATCCAGAACCATTTCGACGCCGGATGGGTGAGCAACAATATTGGAACCGACCTCTTCCAGACCCACGGGTTCGAGAAGACGGCAGTCCTTTCCGGCGATGATCGCCAGCGCTTCGTGGCGGATCGCGGTGTTCCTGTCGATTCCAGCAAACCCAGTGCGTTTGTCTTCGCCGCACGTCCTCTGGTGGCCGATGTTCGCGCAGCCGAAGCCCGCCGCGGCTCGAACAGGGCCGCGCATCAACCGGGCCGGCCTATCGCCGAGTCCATTCAGTCCACGGAATTCGCGCGACTTGGTCAGGAAACCTACATCCTGACCGCCACCCTCGTGCAGCCGGATTTTGGCACTGTCACTCCACTGCCAGGTCGGGCGCCTATCGTGTTGACGGGGCGACTGATCGACAAGGCCTTCGTCGAGCAATTCGCACACCGCTATCTTCTCAACGGCGCCCGCCTTGCGCGGGCGGGCCGTTCACCTGGCGCCAGCGGCCCCCAGACGTTGTTGCGGGACCGCGCCGGCGAGGTCGTGGCCGCCATAGCATGGCTGCCGGAAGCGCCCGGCACCGCCCTGCTGGGGCGGCTGGCGATGCCCATTGGCCTTCTCGTCGGCGCCTTCGGATGCACGGCCGTATACTTCTATCGGCGCAGCCAGCGTTTGGAGCGGCAACGGGTCCGGGCGCTCGACGAGGCGACAGCAGCCTTGGCTGTGAAGTCCGAGTTTCTGGCGAATATGACCCACGAGTTGCGCACGCCGCTGAACGCGATCCTCGGCTTTTCCGGGCTCCTGAGACGGGCATCGGACCTGAGCCCACCCGACGCACGACGGATCGAACTGGTGTGGGACGCGAGCCAAACGCTTCTCGGCATCGTCAACGACGTGCTGGACTTCTCCAAACTGGAGGCACGCGCCTTGGAGTTTGAGGCGCACGCGTTCGAACCGGCCGCTGTCGTCGAGTCGACGACATCTCTCCTGGCCGATCAGGCAGCAGCGAAGGGTTTGACGCTCTCTTGGGACATCCGCGGCCTCGACGGATGGCTGCTCGGCGACAGCGCGCGCCTGCGCCAGGTGCTGACGAACCTCATCTCCAACGCCATAAAGTTCACCAGTCAGGGCAGTATCCAGGTTCTGGTCACCCAGACCGACCAGGTCGGGGGCCGGCGACTTCGAATGGCCGTGACAGACACGGGCATCGGGATTCCATCGGATCGGATTGACAGCATCTTCGGCCGCTTCGCCCAGGCCGATGCGTCCGTAACCCGCAAGTTTGGCGGCACAGGGCTCGGGCTCGCCATTTCCAAACAGATCGTCGAGGCGATGGACGGCGCGATCGGCGTCGAAAGCACCCCCGGGGCCGGCTCGACGTTCTGGTTTGAGGTCTCATTACCGGTCGCTGCGGCGCCGGCCATCGTCGACGAGCCCGCGCTGGTGTTCGAGGTCGATCGGGCCCCGAGGTTGCTGGTCGTGGATGACAATGCCGTCAATCGCGAACTGCTCTGTACGCTGCTGGCGCCCTTTGGTCTTGATATCGAGACCGCTGTCGACGGCTTTGAGGCGGTCGCGGCCGTAGCCGACCGTGAGTTCGACGTCATCTTGATGGACGTCCAGATGCCGAACATGGATGGCTTGACGGCGACGCGCCACATCCGGGACGCGACGCCTCCCGCGGCGCGGCGGACGCCTATCATCGCTATGACCGCCAACGTTCTGCCGGAGCAGATACAGCGCTGCCTGGACGCGGGCATGGACGATCACGTCGGCAAGCCGTTCGACCTGTCGCATCTTCTAACGACTTTGGCGCACTGGTCGCCTGGTGCTGAAACGGAGGCGGAGCACGGCGAGCGCAACCCAGATGGCGCGGCTTTCGTCGCGGTCGCCTGACTGAAGGGCCCTGCTGATGCAAAAGGCGTTCGCCAGTCCCCGTATCCGCCAGCAGAACCGCCCCCAGCGAATCCTGCAGACAAAAATACCATAACGATTTCAGCTCGATCTATTCTCTCCTGACGTTCACGGGTTGCAAACTGTCGCTGCGTTAAGTTGAGCAGCATGAGGGCCAAGAAGGCTCCAAAGCCATTTGGCGGGGTGTCGAAACGATGCTGAAGTTCGCAGCCCTTGCGGCTGTCGGCGCATTGTCGGCAGCTGGCGCGGCCCAGACCGTGGTCATGCTCGACCGCGCGGGCCACGCGGGCGATCTTCGCAACACTGAAACGGCGATGGCGGCGACCCGCGCGACAGATGCGGGCCCGCTTGCCGACGGCGATGCGGCCGCCGTGGCCAAGTCGGCCGACGGCCATTTCTGGGCCCAGGGCCAGGTCAACGGCAAGGCCGTGCGCTTCCTGGTCGACACCGGCGCCACCGCCGTGGCCCTGACCGCCGAGGACGCGGCGCGCCTCGGCCTGGATCCCAAGACCCTGCGCTACGGCTTCCAGGTGATGACCGCCTCGGGCCAGGTCCGCGCCGCCGAGGTCAAGCTGGCCTCGATCTCGGTCGCCGGCGCCCGGGTCGACAACGTCGACGCCCTGGTCATCGAGAAGGGCCTGCCATCCTCGCTGCTCGGCATGACCTACCTCGGCCGCCTCTCCCGCTTCGAGGCCACCAAGACGGCGTTGATCCTCAAGCCCTAGCCGGCCTTTATCCGCGGGTCTGGATCGGGTTGGACAGGGTCCCCAGGCGCGAGATGGTGACCTTCACCGCGCCCTCGAAGCCCACCAGATTGGCCCGGGTCACGCCCGGGATGTCCGGCGCGGCAGGGTCGTCCAGGTCGCCCCCGACCGCCGTGCCCATGGAGACCACGTCGCCGGGCAGGAGGGTCATGGTCCGGGAGATGTGCGAGACGGCGTTCGGCACGTCCCAGACGTAGTTCCGGGTGTGGTCTGAGGCCACCAGCCGCTCGCCCAGCCAGCACTGGATCCTCAGGTCCGCCGGGTCGGGGACCTCGTCGGGGGTGACCAGAAAGGGGCCAAGGGGCGCAAAGCTGTCGCTGGCCTTGTAGCGGCCGGGATAGCTGGTGTGGCCGATGTCAGGGACCGGCTTCCCGGTCTCGGGATCGGGGCGGTAGTAGCGGACGCTGAAGCTGTCCTCCTCGCGCATGCCGACCGATGTGATGTCGTTCATGATCGTATAGCCGAACACCGCCTCCATCACGTCCTCGGGGCGCACGTCCTTCAGCCGGCGCTTGATGACCAGCGCCAGTTCCGGCTCCGGATGGGTCAGGCCAAACGCCGGGCGCAGGGCGACCGGACAGTGGTGGCCGGTCAGGGCGGTGCTGGGCTTCAGGAAGAAGGCTGGATGGTCGGTCGGGGCGCGGATCTTCACCTTGTCGAGCGCCCGGTTGTTGAGCGCCAGGCACACCACCTTCGAAGGGTTGCGCACCGGCGGACGCCAGGTGACCTCGGTCTCGCCGAAGCGGCGTACGCGCGCGCCGCTCTCGCAGGCGCGCTCGGCTCTCCGGAGCCGCTCCAGGGCCTCGGCGCCGGCTTGGATCAGGCCGAGCATGTCCTGGGGCGCGGGCGGCGCGTTCTCGCCCTCACTGGCCTCGATGGCATCCGCCACGTCGACCAGGGTCCCGTCGGCAATGCCGAGGCCCAGCCGCTCGCGGCCCTCCGTCCTGAAGCTGGCCAGTCTCAAGTCGCGCCTCCCTCTGGGGACATGATGAATTGGACCGCCGCCCGGACGAAGGCCGGGTCCGCCGGCAGGTCGAAGTGGCCGACCCCGGGCAGCATCAACACCTGGGGCGGCCTGCGAAGCGCGTCTTGCAGTCGACCCGACGGCCCGGCGGCGGGATCGTCCTCGCCATTGACCAGCAGCACCTCCGCGTCGATGGCCGCGAGGCGCGCCTCGCTGAACACCGGGTTGGGCGGCCGGCGCAGGACGGCGGCAATGGCCAGGGCGTCGTTGGCGCCAGGATCGAAGGTGTCGAGGAAGGCGCGCACCGGGGCAGGGGTGTCGGGGCCCGCGCCAAGCTCCAAGGCCGACGCGGCCGCCACGGCGACGCCCTCCGGGGCGAAGACGTTGTCGCCGACGCCCGCCAGCACTAGCCTGCGGAACCGCCCTGGCGAACGGATCGCCAGCTCGAGCAGCAGCTTGCCGCCCAGGGAATAGCCGACGCCATCGAGCCGCCCCTTCGGGAGCTGGGGATCCATGAGGCCGGCGAGGTCGGCATAGGCTGCCGGGTCGTGCGGGGGAGAGACCCGGCCGTGCCCGGGTAGGGTCAGGGCCAGGGGCGCTCGGCCGGCTTCCTGGAAGGCCGCGACGAGGCCGGTGGCCT
>CAZTMF010000156.1:0-6764 GCA_964614675.1 uncultured Caulobacteraceae bacterium
CCCGGGGCGGCGAGGCCATCGCCAAGGCGCTGTTCGGTGAGGTCGACCCCTCGGGCCGGCTGCCTATCACCTTCCCCGCCGGTGAGGACCAGCTGCCGCGGCCCGAGCTGCCGGGCCTCAAGACCGCCGCACCGGAGGGCGCGGTCATGACCCAGGCCGTGCCTTTCGACGTCCATTACGACGAGGGCTCGGACGTCGGCTACCGCTGGTACGCGGCCAAGGGGCTGAAGCCGCTCTATCCGTTCGGCTACGGCCTCTCCTACACGGACTTCCGTTATGGCGGGCTCAAGGCGACGGGCGGGAATGGTCTCAGCGTCAGCTTCACCGTGACCAACACCGGCTCGCGCTCCGGGACAGAGACGCCTCAACTCTATCTGGCCAAGGGCCCGCGCCGCGCCCAGCAGCGCCTGCTCGGCTGGTCGCGCGTCGTCCTGAAGCCGGGCGAGACGCGGCGCGTCGTCATCGCCGCCAACCCGATGCTGCTGGCCGACTGGAGCGAGGCCGGCCATCGCTGGAAACGCGACGCCGGCCGATATCGGTTGTTCGTGGGCGCCAACGCCGCCGACCCCGCGCTGAAGGGCGAGGCGATGCTGACCGGGGCGGCGCTGGCTCCCTAGGCGTCCCTATTTGGCCGAGTCCTTGGCGGCGTCTTCCGACTTCTTGGCGGCGGTCTTGGCCTTGTGCGCGGCCTTCTTGGCCTTCTTGTGAGCCTTGTGGGCCTGCTTCTTGGCGTCCTTGGCCTCGTCCTTGGCGACCGCCGCATCGGCCTTGGCCGCGTCCTTGATCTCGCCGTCCTTCTTCATCTGGGCCGGCGTGACCTGGGCGCTCGCCACGAAGGGGGCCGCCGCGACGGACGACAGGAGGAAGGCGGCCGCGGCCGTCATGAGAATCTTGTTGCGCATGGATGGCTCCTTGATTTCGATCCCTGCTTAACGCCAAGGCTGAGCCGTCGTTCACTGCAGCGCTGGGAACGGCGCGGCGCGCGTTTGGGGGGCGGAAATGGACGTCGCGAGCGGCACGACCCTAGCCGACGGCCCCCGGCTCACCCCGCGCTATTGGGCGATCTTCGGTCTGGTCACCCTGCAGCTGGTCTGCGAGATCTTCGACTTCTTCATCGTCGGGTTCATCGTCTCGGCCGTGGCGCCGGGCTGGAAGCTGTCGTTCGGCCAGACCACAATCATGCTGCTGGCGGCGGGCGTGGGCTCGATCTTCGGGGCCCTGATCCTCGGCCGGCTAGCCGACCGCATCGGGCGCAAGCGGATCGTGGTGGCCGGCGGCGTGATCACCGCCCTCGGGGCAGGCGCCCTGGCGCTGGCGCCGGAGGGCGACTGGGTGATCTTCGCCCTGATCCGGGTGGTTGTGGGGATTGGCTATGGCGGCGCGGGCGCCTCGACCTTCGCCCTGATCGTCGAGCACTCCCCCACGCGCTGGCGCACCCTGCTGACCTCGAGCCTGGGCGTCGTGGCGGGCCTCGGCCTGGTCGGAGCCTCGGCGTTGTCGGCCGTCCTGTTCCACGCGATCGGATGGAGGGGCGTCGCCGCGCTCTGCGTCGCGCCGATCTTGGTGGCGGCCGCCATCGCTGTCGTCGTGCCGGAGTCGCCCCGCTGGCTCGCCGCCGCCAGCGCCGGCCGCCCGCGGGTTCCGGTCTCCGAGGCGTGGAGCGATCCCCGTCGGTTCTGGCTGATCGTGCTGATCCAGGTGGGAATGGGCGCGTCCCTGGCCGGGGTTCTGCTCTGGGGCCCGACCATCGTCAGCCAGCTGCTCCGCGTGACGCCCGGCCAGGCGGCTGGATGGTTCACGGGGGTCACGGTCATGGGCCTGATGGGCCGTGCGGCCTTCGTCTTCATCCCGGCGAAGATCGGCCGGGTGCCCGCCGGCATGCTGATGGGCTATGGCGGCGGCGCCTGCCTGATCCTGGCGGCCCTCCTGCACAACGCCTGGTTCGGCGCCCTGCCCGCCTTCCTGGTGCTGCTGGGGATCGGCGAGCTGATGTTCGACGGCGGCTTCTCGAACCTCAATACCTATGCGCCGGAGCTCTATCCCACCCGCACGGCGGCGCTGGGAGCCGGCGTCTCCGCCGCCTCGGGGGGAGTCGGCAAGATCCTGGGACCTGTGGCGCTCGGCCTGATCGCCGGGGCCCACAACCTGGTCAGCCCCAAGGCCACCGAGCACGCCGTCCTGCCGGCTTTCCTGTTCCTGGGCGCCTGCTGCCTGATGGCCGGCGCGGCCTATCAGGTGCTCGGCATAGAGACGAACGGGCGTCCGCTGCTCGAGGACTAGAACACCACCACGCTCTTGCCCACCGCCTCGCGGGCCGCCAGCCGGGCGATGGCCTCGGGGGCGCGGTCCAGCGGCAGGCGCTCTGCGATGCGGGTGGTGATGCGGCCATGCGCGTGCATCCCCACCAGCTCGGAGGCCACGCGGGCGAAGAGCTGCGGATGCTCGCGCGCCACAGCGCCCCAGGCGACGCCCACCACCTGGCAGCTCTTAAGCAGCACGAGGTTCAGCGGCATCTGGGGGATGCCGGCCGGAAAGCCGACAACGAGCAGCCGCCCCTCCCAGGCCAGCGACCGCAGCGCCGCCTCGGCGTAGTCGCCGCCGACGGGATCGAGCACCACGTCGACGCCCTCGGGGCAGGCCGTCTTGAACAGGGCCGACAGCGTCTTCCGGCCGGCCGCATCGAAGGGGCCCCGCGGATAGATCACGGTCCGCGCCGCGCCCGCCGCCCGGGCAGCCTCCGCCTTGGCCTCCGAGGAGACCGCCGCGATCACCTCCGCCCCCAGGGCCCGGCCGACCTCGACCGCCGCCTGGCCGACGCCGCCGGCCGCGCCCAGCACCAGGAGCCACTCCCCCTCCTGCAGGCCGCCCCGCCACTTCAGGCCGTAAAGGGCCGTGCCGTAGGTCATCATCAGGGCCGACGCCTCGTCGAAGGGCGTCTCGTCGGGGATCGGGACGCTGCGGTCGACGGGGACGACGATCTTCTCGGCGAGGCCGCCCCAGCCCGGAAAGCCGATGACGCGGTCGCCCACGCGCGGCCGCGCCACGTCCTCGCCCACCGCGTCGACCACCCCCGCCACTTCAGCGCCCGGCGCGAACGGACGGGGCGGGCGCACCTGGTAGCGGTCCTCGATGATCAGCACGTCCGGATAGTTGATGGCGCAGGCCTTCACAGCGATCCGCACCTCGCCGGGCCCGGGCTGCGGCTCGGGGACGTCCGCGAGCTCGAGCGTCTCGGGCGGTCCCGCCGCGCGGCTGAGCAGCGCCTTCATCCCGCGGACTTCAGGCGCTGGCGCATGTCCCCGTAGGCCGCGGCGATCAGCGCGCCCAGGGCCTCGGCGTCCACCGGCTGGCCCCAGCGGATCTTCACATGGCGCATTCGCTTGCCCGAGCCTTCCATCAGCCCCGCCGGGTCGTCGAGCTCGGCCCCGAAATAGAAGCCGACATTCACATGCTGGCGGAAGGCGTCGACATAGGCGAAGGCCGCGTCCTCGACGCAGGCGGTGGGATGGCCGTCGTGCAGCAGCTCGCGCACGTCATCCCCGCAGCCGCGCATCCGGTCGAACCATGCCTGGGCCAGCCGCCGCATCTCGTCCTGGTGCGCCGAGAACCAGGCCTCGACGTCGGGGCGCCGCCGGACGGCGCTTGGGAAATGGAAAAGATCGTCCACCTGGACAGATTGCCACCTTGGACCGTGATGTCGAGGCGGCCATGTTTGAGCTTGATCAATGACAAACCGGCGCGGCGCACCCTCTTGCTGTCGCCTTCCCCAACAACCCATTTCGCTGCAACCCCTCCATGCCCGACGGTACGGCCACTGCGCACCTGATCCTCCCGAAGCTGGCCAGCGTCTTTCGCGAGGGCTACGACCTCGGGAAGCTGCGCAAGGACGCCCTCGCCGGCCTGACCGTCGCCATCGTCGCCCTGCCCCTGTCGATGGCCATCGCCGTGGCCTCGGGCGTGCCGCCGGCGCGGGGCCTCTACACCGCGATCGTCGGCGGCTTCGTGGTCTCGGCCCTGGGCGGCAGCCGCTACCAGATCGGCGGACCGGCGGGCGCCTTCATCGTCCTGGTCGCGGCGACCACGGCGGCCTTCGGGGTGCAGGGCCTGCTGCTGGCGGTGCTGCTGTCGGGCATCCTGCTGACGGCGGCCGGACTGCTGCGGATCGGCTCGCTGATCCGCCACATCCCCCATGCGGTGACCGTCGGCTTCACCTGCGCCATCGCCGCGACCATCCTGGCCAGCCAGATCAAGGACCTCGGCGGGCTGAAGCTGGCGGGCGCCGAGCCCGGCCCCTTCTTCCCCAAGCTCGCCGCCCTGGGCCAGGTGCTGGGCACGGCCAATGCGGCCGCCCTGGCCATCGGTCTCGGATCGGCGGCGCTGATCTTCGGGGTGCGGCGCCTCAGGCCCTCCTGGCCCGGCATGCTGATCGCCGTGGTCGCGGCCTCGGCCGTCGCCGCCCTGCTGCGCCTGCCGGTGGAGACCATCGGCACCCGCTTCGGCGGCATCCCCCACAGCCTGCCCGCCCCCGCCCTGCCGGCGGCCACGCCCGAGCTCATCTGGAAGGTGCTGCCCGCGGCCCTCTCCTTCACCCTGCTGGGCGGGGTCGAGAGCCTGCTCTCGGCCAAGGTCGCCGACGGCCTGACCGGCCGCAAGCACCGTTCCAACATGGAGCTGGTGGCCCAGGGCCTGGCCAATGTCGCCTCGGCGGTCTTCGGCGGCATCTGCGTGACCGGCACCATCGCCCGCACCGCCACCAACGTCCGCGCCGGCGCCCAGAGCCCGGTGGCCGGCATGCTGCATTCGGCCTTCGTGCTCCTGTTCATGCTCCTGGCCGCGCCGCTGGCGAGCTACATCCCCCTCGCCGCGCTCGCGGGCGTGCTGGTGGTTGTCTGCTGGAACATGGCCGAGAAGCGCGAGTTCGCCCGCCTGCTGGGCGACTGGCGCACGGCGGCGGTGCTGCTCGCCACCTTCGGGGTGACCCTGGCCAAGGACCTGACCTTCGGGATCATCGCGGGATGCGTGGTGGCGGCGGTGTTCGCCCTGATGCGCAAGGCGGTTCCCGAAGAGGGCGACTGAAGCGCTACCCCGCCGTATGCGCCTTCAGGAAGGCGTCGATCCTCGTATTGGCCGCAGAGCCGTGCGGGTGGCCGATGGCGTTGAAGCCGTGGGGGGCGCCCGGATAGATCGCCAGCTCCGCCTCGTTGCCCGCCGCGATCCACCGGGAATAGACGAACAGGCTGTCGTCCAGGAACGGGTCCAGGGTGCCCACGCTGAACAGGGCCGGCGGCATGTCCCTGAGGTTGGCGTAGAGCGCCGACATGTCGGGATCGCGGCGCTTGGAGACGTCCGGCGCATACATGTTCGAGCACTGGCGGATGTCCTCCGTGCCGATCAGGTAGCGGTTGGCCCCGACCCACACCTGGCTGGGGGTCATCGAGGTGTCGTAGTTGCCGTAGCTGAGGTTCGCCGCATGGAAGCCGGTGAAGCCGTGCTTGTCGCGCATGCGCACCAGGGTCGGGACGGCCAGGGTGGCGCCGGCCGATTCTCCGCCAATGGCCAGCCGGTCGCCGCCGAACTCGGCCTTCACGTTCTGGGCCAGCCAGGTCGCCGCCGCCTCACTGTCGTCCCACGCCGCCGGATAGGGATGGGCCGGGGCCAGGCGGTACTCGACGCTGACGCTGGCCAGGCCCGTGGCGTCGGCGATGCGCTCCAGCATGCGGTCGTCCTGGTCGGCCGTGCCGAACACCAGCCCGCCGCCGTGCAGGTGCAGATAGGCGCCGTGCGGGGAGCCGCTGGCCGGGGGCACTATGCGCACCTCGACCTCGACGCCATTCGCCTTGACCTTGCGGACGCTGGCGCGGGCCGACTTGGGCCGGGCGCCGAAGGGCCCGGGGGGCGCGTCCTCGCCCTGGCGCTCGCCCGGGCTCGGCATTTTGGCCATGCGCTCCAGGAAGGCGTCGTTGAACGCCTTCACCTCGGCCGAGATCGCTTCGGGCTTGAACAGACCGGGAAGAAGGGGATTGGCGTCGGCCATGGGTCCAGCTCCGATTGAGGCCCGACTTTGAAGCACACCGACAGGGCCCCGGACAATCAGCCCCGCACCTTCGCGACCCAGGCGCCGAACCGCTCCATGTAGGTCTTGAGGAACTTGTCGGTGTCCGCGTTGAGGATCGTCCCGTCGTCCGCCACGAGATCGGCCGCCCCGCCGATATAGGCCTCGGGCTGCTGCATCGCCGGCATGTTCAGGAAGATGAAGGTCTGGCGCAGCGCATGGTTGGCCGCCATGCCGCCCAGCTTGTAGGGCGTGACGCTGACCACGCCCGTCGGCTGGCCGTCCCAGACGCTCTTGCCCGGCGGCCGCGAGCCGACGTCCACCGCGTTCTTCAAGAGGCCGGGAAAGGAGCGGTTGTACTCGGGCGTGACGAACAGCACCGCCTGGCAGGCCCGCACCTCCTCGCGCATCCGCGTCCAGGCGGCGGGCGGCTGGGCCTCGAGGTCCTCGTTGTAGTGGGGAAGCTCGCCGATCTCGACGAAGCGGCAGGCGAGCTCCGGCGGAGCCCGCGCGATCAGGGCCACAGCGATCCGGCGGCTGTAGGACGCGGCTCTCAGGCTGCCGACGATCACGGCGACGGCGTAGGACTGGCTCATGGCGGGCCTCCCTCCAGGATGGTCCCTGTGAAGCGAACCAGACCGGTGGCCTGTTCCCGCGCGGGGCGCGGCCGGCTCAGACCTTCAGATGCTTCAGCCGCGGCGCGACCTCGTTC
>CAZTMF010000156.1:6774-7127 GCA_964614675.1 uncultured Caulobacteraceae bacterium
CTCCCTCAAGGATGGTCCCTCTGAAGCGATCCAGGCCCCCAGCCTGTTCCCGCCCGGGCGGCAGGCTCAGACCTTCAGATGCTTCAGCCGCGGCGTGACCTCCCTGGCCAGCAGCTCCAGCGAATGGCGCCACGCCTGGGGCTGGTCGAGGTAGTCGAAGCCCAGCACCAAGAGCGCCCCGAAGCCGCCGACCTGGTCGTGCAGCGCCTCGATCTTGCGGGCCACGGTCTCGGGCGAGCCGATCAGCCAGCTGGTCTCGGCCAGGTATTCGATGGTGACGTCCGAGTCGGGTACGCCGGGGTCGTGCTTCAGGAACGGCAGGGCGCCGAAGGCCTGGACCACCTTCATGCTGT
>CAZTMF010000157.1:0-7125 GCA_964614675.1 uncultured Caulobacteraceae bacterium
CCGAAGCCCTCGTTGCCCTTGCGCTGGATCAGCTCGAAGAAGATCGGGCCGATCTGGTTCTCGGTGAAGATCTGCAGCAGCAGGCCCTGGCCCTCGGTGGGGGCGCCGTCGAGCAGGATGCGGTCGGCCCTGAGGCGCTGGGTGCTCTCGCCGTGGCCGGGCACGCGGGCGTCGAGCTGCTCGTAATAGGTGTCTGGCGTGTCCTGGAAGGTCATGCCGCGCTCGCGCAGGACCTCCACCGCGTGGAAGATGTCGCGGGTCCCCAGCGCGATGTGCTGGATGCCCTCCCCACCGTAGTCCTTGAGGAATTCCTCGATCTGGGAATGCTCGTCCTGGCTCTCGTTCAGCGGGATCCGGATCTTGCCGTCCGGCGAGGTCATGGCCCGGGAGATCAGGCCCGTCTGCTGGCCCTCGATGTCGAAATAGCGGATCTCGCGGAAATTGAAGATGCGCTCGTAGAACTCGGCCCACCGGTCCATCTGGCCGCGGTGGACGTTGTGGGTCAGGTGGTCGAGGTAGGTCAGGCCGACGCCCCGCTCGGCGAGGGCCTCCTTGGCGCCGTCGATGGGCCGGAAGTCGACGTCGTAGATCTCCTGGGCCCCGTAGCGGTCGACCAGATAGAGGTTGGAGCCGCCGATCCCTTCGATGGCCGGGATGTTGAGCTCCATCGGCCCTACCGGGCCCTCCACCGGCGTCGCGCCGCGCTCGATCGCCAGCTCCAGCGCCCTGGCGGCGTCCTTCACCCGGAAGGCCATGGCGTTGGCCGATTGGCCGTGGACCTGGCGGAACTTCGCCGGCTGGCCCTCCGGCGACCTGTTCAGGATGAAGTTTATGTCGCCCTGCTGGTAGCGGACCACATCCTTGGAACGGTGCCGGGCGGTCGCGATGAAGCCCATGGCTTCGAACTGGCGCTCGATGCGGCTCGGATCGGGTCCGGTGAACTCCACGAACTCGAAGCCGTCCGTGCCCAGGGGATTGTCGAACAGCTCGCCGGCCATGGCGCGCCTCCTCGTCAGCAGCTCAAGCCTAGTCAACGCGCGGGGTTGCGGAAAGCGCTGTGAGCTTTGCCAATCGCCCTGCTAAACGCGCGTACCATGTTGAGACGCACCTACGACAAGCTGATGCAGCTGGCGGCCTCGCGCTCGGCGCCGGCGTGGCTGGCGGGAGTGGCGTTCATCGAGGGCGTCTGCTTCCCCATTCCACCCGACGTGATGCTGATGCCCATGGTGCTGGCCCGGCGCGAGCACGCCTGGCGCAACGCCCTGATCTGCCTCGTCGCCTCGGTCGCCGGCGGCTCGGTCGGCTACGCCGTCGGCTTTTTCCTGCATCCGGTGGGGCACTGGATCATCAGCCTGACCGGCGGGAACATCGACGCCTTCCAGCACTGGTACGGCAAATGGGGGCTGCTGCTGCTGGCGACCCCCTTGCCCTACAAGCTCACAGCCATCGCCTCGGGCCTCTTCCAGTTCCCCTATTTGAAGTTCCTGGGCGCCTCGCTGGTGATCCGTGGCGCGCGCTTCTTCGCCGTGGCGGGCCTGATCCGCGCCTACGGCGCCCCGATCCAGGGCTTCATCGAGAAGCGTCTGGCGTGGGTGGTCTCCGGCGTCGCTCTGGTGGTCGCCCTCGCGCTTCTGGCGCTCAAGCTGGTGCACTAGAGCCTTCCCGGCCAAGCCTCCGGCGCCCTATACCGCCGTCATGAGCAGCTTGCGGCGTTCGGTCTTCCGCTCCTGGCCCCTTGTGGCGGCGTTGTGCGCCCTGGCGGTCCTGGGCGTGGCGCACGGGTTCGAGAGCTTCGGCGGACTGGCGCCCTGCCATCTCTGCCTGCAGCAGCGCGAGATCTACTGGGTCGCCGTCGCGGTCGGCATGGCCGGCTGGGCGGTCGGCCGGTTCGTCAAGGGCAAGCATGTGGTGGCGATCACCAGCGCGGTCCTCGTTCTGGTCTTCCTCTCCGAGGCGGGGTTGGCGGCCTACCACGCCGGGGTCGAGTGGAAATTCTGGCCAGGGCCCCAGACCTGCAGCGGCGCCGCGACCGGGCGGGCCAATCTCGCCGCCATCAACAGCCTGCTCGGCGGCGCCCGCATCGACGCGCCCCGCTGCGACATCGCCGCCTGGAGCTTCGCGGGCCTGTCCATGGCCGGCTGGAACGTGTTGGTCGCCCTGGCGCTTGCGGCGCTGAGCGCCGTCGTCGTGCTGGGCCGGGAGATCACCCGTGGCCTCGAGCCCTAAACCCATCCCCCCACGTCCGGGCATGGGGGCCCTGAAGGCGCGTACGGCCGAGATCCTGCGCGTGGATCACGCCGGCGAACTCGCGGCCGTGCAGATCTACCGCGGCCAGCAGGCGGTGTTCGCCGCCGCCCGCGGCAAGGCCGCCGCCGCCGCCGAGTTCGAGGAGCTGGGCGGCCAGGAGCAGGAGCACCTCCGCGCCTTCGACGCCCTGCTCATCGAACGGGGAGTGCGCCCCAGTCTGCTGTCGCCGCTCTGGAGGTCCGCCGGTTTCGTGCTGGGCGCCGCCACGGCCCTGATCGGGGAGAAGGCCGCCCATGCCTGCACCGAAGCGGTGGAAAGCGTGATCGAGGCGCACTACGCCGGCCAGGTCGCCGAGCTCCAGGAGGTCGAACCCGAGCTCGCCGAGCGGCTGGACCATTATCGTCGGGACGAACTCGCCCACCACGACCGGGCGATCGAATCCGGCGCCCGCGACGCGCCGGGCTACGGTTTTTTGACCGCGGTCATACGTGCTGGCTGCCGGGCTGCGATAAAGGCGGCCGAGCGGGTCTGATCTCGATGGAACACGGGCCTGCCTCGACCATTGACGCTCGCGTGGGATTGGGCGCTGAATCGGGAGCGCCTGTGACCGGGAACTGTCCATGAGCCAGGCCGTTGGCCGAAGACCGCGGGTTTCGGCGCCGCTTCAGGATCGCGTCGCCTCTATCGCCGCGTGGCCGCCGCGCCAGGCCGACCAGGCCGCGGCCCTGTTCGCCCTGGAGCAGGGCGAGGTGGTGGCCCTGCCCAAGCTGGCGTTCAAGCTCCAGGACGGCGAGGAGACCCTGCTCGACCCCGGCCTCTGCGACGGCCGCTCCAAGAACATCAGTTTCGATCCCGCCACCGGCCGCACCGGCGGACTGAAGGCCGACGACCTGCGCGCTCTGCTGGTGCGCCGCCTGATGGAGCGGTTTGCGGCCTGGTCGCTGGCGACGGCCAAGCAACTGCTGCCCGGCTACGGCCAGGCGCTGCAGATGGGGCGCACGAGCCTGCGTCCCTGCGAAGTCGAGAACCGGGTCCAGAGCCCGCGCAAGGACGACCGGCGGCTGCACGTCGACGCGTTCCCGGCCAATCCGGTGCAGGGCCGACGGATCCTCCGGCTTTTCGCCAACGTCGATCCGGAAAAGCGGCCGAGGGTCTGGAACGTCGGCGAACCGTTCGAGCACTTCGCGGTTCGCTTCCTGCCGCGCGCGGGCCGCCCCGCGCCGGGCTCGGCCGCCCTGATGCAGGCGCTGAAGCTGACCAAGGGCCGGCGCACGGCCTACGACCACGCCATGCTGCGCCTGCACGACCTCGCCAAGGAGGACTCCGTCTACCAGGAGACGGCGATCAAGCGGCGCGTCAGCTTCCCGTCGGGCACGAGCTGGCTGGTGTTCACCGACGCCACCCTGCACGCGGCCCTGGAAGGCCGCAATGTGCTGGAGCAGACCTTCCTGCTGCCGGTCGACGCCATGGCCGATCCTGCCATGTCGCCGCTGAAGATCCTGGAGCGGATGACGGGCAGGGAGCTCGTCTGAACCCCTGAAGGGGAGGCAGGCCTACTTTGCCGCCGCCTCCGCGGCCACGACCCGGCTGACGGCGTTGACCACCGCGGCGATACGCAGGCCCGTCTGGATCTGGACGTTGGTGAGGCAGTTCTTCTTCAGCTCGGCTTCGTGGGCGTCCATGCACATGCCGCAGCCGTTCACGGCCGACACCGTCAAGGACCAGAGCTCGAAATCGCATTTGTCGACGCCCGGATTGCCGATGATGGTCATGCGCAGGCGCGCGGGCAGGCTGCGGTATTCCTCGCCCGCCTTCATGAGGTGCAGGGCGCGGTAATAGATGTTGTTCATGCCCATGATGGCGGCCGCGCCCTTGGCGGCCTCCAGCGCCTCGGCCGGCAAGCCGGCGTCCCTGGCGCTGGCCTCGACGGCCTTGATCACCGGGCCGGTCCCCACCGCATGGGCGGCCGCGACGAAGCAGCCCCACTTCTGCTGCTCGCTCAGCGCCGTTTCGGCCGCGAGGGTCGAGAGGTTGAGGCTGAGGTCCTTGGCGTAGGCGGGCAGGGACTCGCGAAGGGCGTCGAGGCTCATGGTCGGGCTCCAGCTTCGGAAGGCGTTCTAGCCCCCGCGCGGGGGGCGGAAAAGCGAGGTTGGGCGAGGCTCGTCGAGCCTCGCCCGTTTCGCGGGTCAGGCCGCCTGCAGCACCTGGCCGCCGACCGGGCGGTTGCAGGCGCAGAGTTCGTCGGTCTGCAGGGCGTCCACGACACGCAGGGTGTCGGCCGGCGCGCGGCCCACGTTCAGGTTGGTGACGTAGACGTGTTGGATCACCCCGTGCGGGTCGACCACGAAGGTTGCGCGCAGGGCCACGCCTTCCTCCTCGTCGAGCACGCCCAGCGCCCGGGCGAAGCGGCCGCCACTGTCGCCGAACTGCCAGATCGGCAGCTCCTTAAGGCTCGGGTGCTCGCGCCGCCAGGCCAGCTTGACGTGCTCGTTGTCGACCGAGCCGCCCAGCACCACCGCGTCACGCTCGGCGAACTGCGGGTTCAGCCGCGCGAACTCGGCGATCTCGGTGGGGCACACGAAGGTGAAGTCCTTGGGATAGAAGAAGATCACCTTCCACTGTCCCGGGAAGCTGTCGTTGGTGAGCGTCTCGAAGGCGCTCTCGCCGTTCTCCTCGTGACGCATGAATCCGGGCTTCACGCCCACGACTTTGAAGTCAGGCAGTTTCTGGCCGACGCCGAGCATCGTTTGGCACTCCTCTGGGTGGTCTGGGGTGGACCCGTCCGGGCCCGATGACGTCCAGATAGGGGCTGGCCGTCCAGAAACCAAATCGATAGTTTTTGACTTTTCGATAGGATGAGCCTATTTCGGCCTCATGCTACCGACCCTTCGCCAGCTGCAGTATCTGAAGCTCCTAGCCGAGCACGGCTCCTTCAGCCGCGCCGCCGAGGCCGCCCACGTCACCCAGCCCACCCTGTCGGCCGGGGTGCAGGAACTGGAGAAGGTCCTGGGCGCGCCGGTGGTCGACCGCGCCCGATCGGGCGTGATCCTGACCGCCATCGGCGAGGACGCGGTCCGGCGGGGCGCCGACATCCTGGCCCGGGCCGAGGACCTGGTGCAGGCGTCCCACAGCTCAGGCCAGCCCCTGACGGGGCGCTTCCGCCTGGGAGTGATCCCGACGGTGGCGCCGTTCCTGTTGCCCAAGGCCCTGCCGCTGCTGCGCCAGCGATATCCCAAGCTCAGCCTCTACCTGCGCGAGGACCTGACCCACCGCCTGATCTCGGCCTTGAAGGCGGGCGCCCTGGACGCCGCCCTGATCGCCCTCCCCTACGAGACCGCCGGGCTTGAGACGGCGCGCATCGGGGACGACGAGCTGATGGCCGCCCTGCCGGAGGGCCACCCCCTCTGCCAGTCGGCGCGGGTGTCGCCCGACCGGCTCGAGGACGAGGACCTGATCCTGCTGGAAGACGGCCACTGCCTGCGCGAGCACGCCCTGGCGGTCTGTGGCATGGAGCCCCCGCGCCTCGGCGAAGAGGGCTTCGCGGCCACTTCGCTGCACACCCTGGTCCAGATGGTGGGCTCTGGCCTGGGGGTTTCGCTGGTGCCGGCCATGGCGGTGGAGGCGGGCCTCGCCCACGGCGTGCCGATCAGCGTGCTCCAGCTCGACGCCGAGGCGCCCAAGCGCGAGATCGTCATCGCCTGGCGCAAGGGCTCCAGCCGCGGCCTGGAGGGCCAGATGCTGGCCGAGGTGTTCAAGGACGCCAGGGGCAAGGTTACGTAGGCTTCACTTGCCTCGCGGCCGCTCCAAGGCGTTCATCGATGCGTCCGGAGAGAGCCGATGCGCATCCCGTTTCTCGTCCTTGCGGCGGTCATGATCCTGAGCGGCAACCTGCTGATCGCCGCCATCGCCCGCACGATCCCCGACACCATCTTCGCCGACCGGCTGGGCTGGGCCGTCCTCGCGGCCTTGCTGATCCTTCTGGGGATCGGCCTCGTCCTCTGGGCCAATCAGCGCCCGGCGAGCTAGCGGAGCAGGTTCAGCTCGCGAGCTTCCTGCGGTCCAGCGCCTTCCGCCACACCCCGTCCGCCAGCGCAAAGCCGTTGTCGGCATAGAGGTTTCGGACCGGTCCGTTGCGCGAGGTCTCGATGATGCGCCCCAGGGCCTCGGCATGGCCGTCGGCCAGGCGGTCCAGCAGATGGGCCATGAACCGGTGCTCGACCTCCAGGCCAATGACGCGGCAGCTCATGGCGAAGGCGATGATCTCGCCGGCCTCGACCACGGCGGCGGCGACCAGGCCGTAGTCGCCGAATCGGTCCTTGGCCCTCGCGCAGAACACCCGCCCCTCGGCGGCGTGCTGCGCCAGCTCGCCGGCGGAGAACCTCCGGCCCGTGGTGTTGAACTGGGTGGTGCGCTCGAACAGCTCGCGGATGCGCTCCAGCGCTGGCCCCTCGGTTGGCTGCTCGAAGGTGGCGGAGAGCTGCAGCGAGGCCAGGAAATCGGCCTTCGAGCCCGCCTGGGTCCGCTGGCGTTCGCGTCCGAGCTGGGCCTTGACCAGGTCGGTGCGCTGGGCCGCCTCGCCGCTGACCGACGCCACTTGCAGGCGCGGGTCGCAAAGCAGGGTGCGGCGCAGGGCATAGAGGTCCTCGCCCAGCACCTCGACCTCGGGCAGGGCCTGGCGCACCCGCTCGCGCTCGACCGGGTGGTCGTCGATGAAAATGAACGCGTCCAGGGCGAAGCCCAGCTCCTCGGCGATCGAGGCGATGTTCGAGGCCTTGTCCTCCCAGTTCACCCGCCAGGTGACGAAGTCGTCGGGGGTCAGGAGGCGGTCGGTGGGATAGCCCTCGCCATAGCGCCAGAGCTCGCGCACCAGGGCCTCGT
>CAZTMF010000158.1:0-7114 GCA_964614675.1 uncultured Caulobacteraceae bacterium
GTCGCCGTCATGGCCGCCAACAACGAGACCGGCGTCGTCCAGCCGGTCACCGAAATCGCCGCCCTGGTCCACGAGGCCGGGGGCTGGCTGCACGTCGACGCGGTGCAGGCCTCCGGCAAGATCCCGATCGACGCCATTCCCGCCGACACCATGGCGATCTCGGCCCACAAGATCGGCGGCCCCCAGGGCTCGGGCGCCCTGATCGTCGGCTGCGACGTGGAGCTGACCCGCCGGGCGTTCGGCGGCGGCCAGGAGCGCGGCCGGCGTGGCGGCACCGAGAACCTTTCCGGCATCGCAGGCTTTGGCGCCGCGGCTCGCGCCGTGTCGACGAGCGCGGGCCCGGACCTGGCCGCCTGGCGCGACGCGGCGGCGGAGCGGTTGAAGGCCGAGGCGGGCGTGGTGGTTCTGGGAGAGGCCGCTCCGCGGCTGCCCAACACCCTCTGCTTCGCCGCCCCGGGCTTCTCGTCGGAGCTGCAGGTGATGGCGCTGGATCTGGCCGGCGTCATGGTCAGCGCCGGCGCCGCCTGCTCGTCGGGCAAGGTGAAGTCGAGCCACGTGGTCGACGCCATGGGGCAGGGGGAGCTGGGCGCCTGCAGCCTGCGCGTCTCCGGCGGCTGGGCGACCATAGAAGCTGACTGGAGGCAGTTCGTCGAAGCCTGGCTCCAGGCCCACGCGCGGCAGTCCTCGCGCACCCGTTCCATCGTCGAGGCCTAGAAAATGCCGGCAGTCACTCAGACCATCGATCACGTCGCCGAGCTCGAGACCTACAAGCACGGCTTCGTCACGGATATCGACCAGGAGTTCGCGCCGCGGGGCCTCACCACCGACACCGTGCGCTTCATCTCGGCCAAGAAGAACGAGCCGGCGTGGATGCTGGAGTGGCGCCTCGCCGCCTTCGAGCGCTGGCTGTCGTTGGAGGAGCCCGACTGGGCGCGCTTGAAGTTCCCCAGGATCGACTACCAGGACATCTATTACTACGCCGCCCCCAGGGCGAAGGATGGCCCCGCGAGCCTCGACGAGGTCGATCCGGAGCTGCTCGCCACCTATGCCAAGCTGGGCATCCCGCTGAAGGAGCAGGAGGTCCTGGCCGGCGTGAAGGGCGCGCCCAAGTACGCCGTGGATGCGGTGTTCGACAGCGTGTCGGTGGTCACCACCTTCAAGAAGGAGCTCTCCGAGGCGGGGGTGATCTTCTGCTCGATCTCCGAGGCCCTGCAGAACCACCCGGAGCTGGTGCGCCAGTACCTGGGCACGGTGGTGCCGGTGTCGGACAACTATTTCGCCTGCCTGAACGCGGCGGTCTTCTCCGATGGCTCCTTCGTCTATGTGCCGCCGGGCGTGCGCTGTCCGATGGAGCTCTCGACCTATTTCCGCATCAATGCGGAGGAGACCGGCCAGTTCGAGCGCACCCTGATCATCGCCGACAAGGGCGCCTTCGTCTCCTATCTGGAGGGCTGCACCGCCCCCAAGCGCGACGAGAACCAGCTGCACGCCGCCGTGGTCGAGCTGGTGGCCCTGGACGACGCCGAGATCAAATATTCGACCGTCCAGAACTGGTACCCCGGCGACGCCGAGGGCCGGGGCGGCATCTACAATTTCGTGACCAAGCGCGCCGACTGCCGCGGCGACCGCTCCAAGGTCAGCTGGACCCAGGTCGAGACCGGCTCGGCGATCACCTGGAAATATCCGTCCTGCGTGCTGCGCGGGGAGGGGAGCTCGGGCGAGTTCTACTCCATCGCCATCACCAACAACCGCCAGCAGGCCGACACCGGCACCAAGATGATCCACCTGGGCGCCAACACCCGCTCGCGGATCATCTCCAAGGGCATCTCGGCGGGACGCTCGTCCAACACCTACCGCGGCCTGGTCTCGGCCCATCCCAAGGCCAAGGGCGCGCGCAACTTCACCCAGTGCGACTCCCTGCTCATCGGCAAGCACTGCGCGGCCCACACCACGCCCTACATCGAGGCGCGCAACGGCTCGGCTAAGTTCGAGCACGAGGCGACCACCACGCGCCTCTCGGAAGACCAGCTGTTCTACGCCATGCAGCGCGGCCTCTCGCAGGAAGAGGCGGTGCAGCTCCTGGTCAACGGCTTCGTCCGCGACGTGCTGCAGGAGCTGCCGATGGAGTTCGCCGTCGAAGCCCAGAAGCTGGTCGCGATCTCGCTGGAAGGGAGCGTGGGATGAGCCTCGACACCCAGGCCGTCATCAACGTCGCCGACGTCTCACTGAACGCCCTGTCGCACGGCGAGCGCTTCGCGGTGCAGACCGGCGAGATCGCCGGCGAGCTCGGCCTGAAGACGCTCGGCTGCATGCTGCACGTGGTGCCGCCGGGCAAGACCGCCTTCCCATTCCATCGCCACCACGGCTGCGACGAGATGTTCGTCATCCTCTCCGGCGAGGGCGAGTACCGGATCGGCGAGGCGCGGCTGCCGGTCAAGGCCGGCGACTGCCTGGGCGCTCCGGCGGGCGGCGAAGCGCATCAGATCATCAACACCAGCGGCGAGGAGCTTCGCTACCTCGGCCTCAGCAACGTCCCGCCCGCGGACCTCGTCGAATATCCGGACTCCGGCAAGATCGGGGTCGGGGTCGGCGCCAAGGGCACGCACTTCATGGACGCCACCTTCAAGAAGCGCGGCCGTCTGACTCCCGCCGAATACTGGGACGGGGAGGACTAGGCCCGCATGTCGTTGAAGGATGCCCTGACGGCCGAGCGGACCCGCAAGCTCGAGGCTCAGGAGGCCGCGGAACGGCCTCATGAGATCGGCTACGCCCAGCTCAAGGCCTTGTTCCACCAGATCATGGGGGACGAGGAGCTGCGCGACTCCATCCATGGCGAGGTCGAGCTCAACGGCGACGAGTTGCAGATCGATCCCGGGCCGATCCTGATCCGCGCCAGCGTCGACCACGCCGGCGACTTCCACCTGACCTACGAGATCAAGAGCGCCTCCGACCCGGTGATCCGCACCGTCGAGGTGAAGACCATCCCAGACATCGAGCAGGCCGTGGCCCGCCTCCTGGTCCAATACGAGGACGTCGAGTGAGTATGCTGAGCATCCGAGACCTTCACGCCGAGATCGACGGCAAGGAGATCATCAAGGGTCTGTCCCTGGAGATCCCGGCTGGCGAGGTGCACGCGGTCATGGGGCCGAACGGGGCGGGCAAATCGACCCTCTCCTATGTGCTCACGGGCCGCAGCGGCTACGAGGTGACCCGGGGAACCGCGACCCTCGATGGCGTCGACCTGCTGTCGCTGGCGCCCAACGAACGGGCCGCCAAGGGCCTCTTCCTGTCGTTCCAATATCCGCTGGAGATCCCCGGCGTGCCGGCCCTGACCTTCATCCGCACTGCGCTCAACGCCCAGCGCAAGGCGCGCGGCGAGGCCGAGGTCACCGCGCCCGCCTTCCTGAAGCTGGCGCGCGAGACGGCCGCCAGGCTGAAGATGGACTTCGAGATGCTGCGCCGGCCGCTCAACGTCGGCTTCTCGGGCGGTGAGAAGAAGCGGATGGAAATCCTTCAGATGGCGATGCTTTCGCCTCGTTTCCTTATTCTCGACGAGACCGACTCAGGTCTCGACATCGACGCCCTGCGCATCGTCTCCGACGGCATCAACGCCCTCCGCTCGCCCGATCGGGGCATGCTGGTGATCACCCACTATCAGCGCCTGCTCGACTACGTGCAGCCCGACAAGGTGCACGTGCTGGCGGCCGGCCGCATCGCCGCTTCCGGCGGGCCGGAGCTGGCCCACGAGCTCGAGCGCGAAGGCTACGACAAGTACGCGAAGGAGGCGGCGTGAGCCTGACGACCGCCCTCAGGACCGGCGATCTCGCCGAGCTGCCCGGCCGGCGCGACGAGGACTGGCGCTGGACCGATCTGCGCGGCCTGATCCGCGTGGCGCCGCCGCCGTCGCCCGAGGTCTCGGAGGTCGCCACCAATCCGGCGCTGGCGGCTCTGCGCGAGCCCGTCGCCGTCTACGCCAACGGTCGGCTGATCGAGGGTTCGGACGCCGCGGGTTCGCCGGACATGCGGCTGCGCCGGTTCGTGTCGGCGAGCGTGGGCACGGCCCATGCCCTGGAGGCGCCGGTCGAGGTTCCGGCGAACGGGCGGCTGCTGCTGATCGACAGCTTCGAAGGCCAGGCCGGGGGCTATGTCGCCGACGCCCGCTTCCCGATCCGGCTGGGCGAGGGCGCCAGGCTGGAGCGGGTGGTGCTGCTGGACGATGCGCCCGACGCCGTCTCGGTCGGCCTGACCGAGGTCGAGCTCGCCCCCGGCGCCTGCTTCCATCAGACGGTCCTGGCTTCCGGCGCCAAGCGCCAGAGGTTCGAGACGCGGGTCCGTCACCACGGCGGCGCGGCCGAGGCGCGGCTGGATGGCGTCTATGTGCTTTCGGGCCAGCGTCACTCGGACCAGACCACCCACGTCGAGCATCTGGAGCGTGACGGCGTCACCCAGCAGCTCACCAAGGGCATGGTCCAGGACCAGGCGCGGGGCGTGTTCCAGGGCCGCATCCTGGTGACCGAAGGCGCCGATGGAACCGACGCGAAGATGGGGCACCACGCCCTGATCCTCTCGGACCGGGCCGAGGTCGACGCCAAGCCCGAACTCGAGATCTGGGCCGACGACGTGGCCTGCGCGCACGGCAACACGGTCGGGGCGCTCGACGAGGAGGCGCTGTTCTACGCCCGCTCGCGTGGCATCCCCGAGGACGAGGCGAGGGCGCTCCTCATCGGGGCCTTCCTGACCGAGGTCGCCGACCGTATCGAACACATCCAGGCCCGCGAGCTGGCCCACGAATGGATCTCCGCGCGGCTCGGAAGCGCGTCATGAGCTTCGATCCCGAGGCCATCCGCGAGCAGTTCCCGATCCTGAAGCGCCAGGTGAACGGCCGGCCGCTGGTCTATCTGGACAACGCCGCCTCGGCCCAGAAGCCGCGGGCGGTCATGGACGCCATGACCCGGCTCATGGAGACCTCATATTCCAACGTGCACCGCGGCCTGCACACCCTGGCCAACGAGACGACCGACGCCTACGAGCGCGCCCGCGCGGCCGTGGCCCGGCTGCTGAACGCGCCGTCGCCGAGCCAGATTGTCTTCACCAAGGGCGGCACCGAGGCGATCAACCTGGTGGCCTCGTCCTTCGGCCGCTCGCTGAAGGCTGGCGACGAGATCCTGCTCTCCGAGATGGAGCACCACGCCAACATCGTGCCCTGGCATTTCCTGCGCGAGCGGCAGGGCGTGGTCCTGAGGTTCGTCCCGGTGACCGACGACGGACGGCTGGACCTCGAGGCCTATCGCGCGCTCCTGGGCCCCAGCACGAAGATGGTCGCCATCTCGCACATGTCCAATGTGCTGGGGACCATCAATCCTGTCGCCGAGATCATCGCCGACGCCCATGCGGCGGGCGCGCCGGTGCTGCTCGATGGCTGCCAGGGGATCGTCCACGAGGCGGTCGACGTGCAGGCGCTCGACGTCGACTACTATGTCTTCTCCGGCCACAAGCTCTATGGCCCCACCGGCATCGGCGCCCTCTACGGCAAGGCCGAGCGGCTGGCCCAGCTGCCGCCCTACCAGGGCGGGGGCGAGATGATCGGGACCGTCACCCTGGAAGAGATCACCTACGCCGACCCGCCGCACCGCTTCGAGGCCGGCACGCCGGCGATCGTCGAGGCCGTGGGCCTGGGCGCCGCCATCGAATGGCTGGAGGGCATCGACCGCAAGGCCGCGGCGGCCCACGAACGGTCGCTCTACGACCGCGTCGTCGAGGGGCTGAACGGGGCGAACTGGCTCAAGGTGATCGGCCAGGCGCCGGACAAGGGCGCGATCTTCGCCTTCAACGTGGAGGGCGCCCACGCCCATGACATCGCCCAGATCCTCGATCGCTACGGCGTCGCCGTGCGGGCCGGGACCCACTGCGCCGAGCCCTTGATGCGCCGCTTCGGCGTGACGTCGAGCGCCCGGGCTTCCTTCGCCCTATATAACACCCTGGACGAGGCCGATGCGTTCGTGGACGCTCTAGGCCGAGCCCGCAGCTTTTTCGCGTGAGCCATGGACGACGCCGACTTCAAGCCTGACGAGACCCCCGAGCCGGCCGCGGCCCTGGACCAGAGCGAGATCGATCGGCTCACCGATCAGCTCGTGGACAAGCTCAAGACCGTCTACGACCCGGAGATCCCGGTCGACATCTACGAGCTGGGCCTGATCTACAAGGTCGACCTCTCCGACGAGAAGGACGTGGTGGTCGAGATGACCCTCACCGCGCCCGGCTGTCCGGTGGCTGGCGAGATGCCCGACTGGGTGAAGGACGCGGTGATGAGCGTGCCAGGCATCCGCTCCTGCATCGTCGATCTGGTGTTCGACCCGCCGTGGGATCCCTCACGGATGTCGGACGAGGCCAAGCTGCAACTGAACATGTTCTGACCCATGGACGCATCCATCCAGCCGCCGGCCGAACGCCGTCCCCGCCGCCCTCGGCCCAAGGTGGTCTCCCTGACCGACCGGGCCGCCGAGCGCGTGCGCGAGATCCTGGCCAGAGCCGAGCGGCCCTATACCGGACTTCGGGTCGGGGTGAAGAACGGCGGCTGCGCTGGCCAGGAATACGTGCTGGGCTATGCCGATGGCCCCGAGCCGCTCGACGAGGTGGTCGAGGATAAGGGCGTGACCATCTATGTCGAACCCAAGTCGATCCTGTTCCTGATCGGATCGGAGATCGATTACGAGATCGACAAGCTCGCCACCCGCTTCGTGTTCCGCAATCCCAACGAGACTGACGCCTGCGGCTGCGGCGAGAGCGTCACCATCGCTCCGGCCGATCCCGAGGCGCATTCGGGCTGAGCCCCGGCGTGAAGGTCAGCCGGGACTTCGTCGACTACCTGCAGGACCTGTTCGGTCAGCTTGGGCTGGTACGGGTGAGGGCCATGTTTGGCGGCGCCGGGGTCTATATCGACGACCTCATGTTCGGCCTGCTCGACCGCGACGAGACCTTGTATCGTAAGCGTAGTCTGAACCCCACCTAGCCTTGGTCAAGCGATGTCTGGATGCTGCTCGCCCTGGTGTGGGCGGGCTTAGTTCCATGACGATGCGATCTGACGATGCCATGACGGAGGTCTATCCGGTGCGCC
>CAZTMF010000159.1:0-7080 GCA_964614675.1 uncultured Caulobacteraceae bacterium
CGCGGGCGTGGCCGAGCTTGAGGGTCGAGGAGCCGTTGGCGGTGACGAAGGTCTCTTCCACCGCCGCCTCGTGCGGCGCATGGAGGGCGACCACCTCGGAGACGCCTTCGAACAGCCAGAGCAGCCGCTCGGAGAAGGCCAGGGTGTCGGCGGGGGCGATCACGCCGTGGGCCACGTGCGACAGCCGCGCGCCCTCCAGGACGATCACGCCCCAGCCTGTGCGCCTCAGGCCCGGATCCAGTCCCAGGATGCGAATCGCGTTCATCATGTGTTCCGCAGCATCACCTGTCCGCAACGCCTTGCCAAAGCGTTTACTGCGTTCCTCTCCCGCTCATCCGGCGAAGGCCGGGACCCAGGACAAGTAACGCCGCGCTCGAAGCAAGACTCCGCAGCGGCCCCGCCGAGCCCTATTGCTGAGGGTCGGGTTCCGACCTGTCCTGGGTCCCGGCCTTCGCCGGGATGAGCGGGGCGAAAGGCCCTACCCCGCCAACGAAGCCAGTTCGCTCTCGTCGATCTCGTAGTTGCCGTAGACATTCTGGACGTCGTCATCGTCGTCCAGGGCGTCGATCAGCTTGACCAGGGTCGCGGCCGCGTCGCCCGAGACGGGCGTGGTGGTCTTGGGCTTCCAGACGATATCGGTGGACTTGGGATCGCCGAGACTGGCTGCCAGGGCTTCGGCCACCTCCGAAAGGCTCTCGAAAGCGGTGGTGATCACATGGCCCTCGGCGTCGGACGAGACGTCCTCGGCGCCGGCCTCGATGGCCGCCTCCATCACCGCGTCCTCGGAGCCCGCCGAGGCCGGATAGACCAGCTGGCCCACTCGGTCGAACATGAAGGCGACCGTGTTGGTCTCGCCGAGGTTGCCGCCGTTCTTGCCGAAGATGGTCCGCACATTGGCGGCGGCCCGGTTCCTGTTGTCGGTCAGGACTTCGACGATCAGGCCGACCCCGCCGGGCCCGAAGCCCTCGTAGCGGATCTCTTCCATGTTGTCGGCGTCGCCCGAGGAGGCCTTCTTGATCGCCCGGTCGATGTTGTCCTTGGGCATGCTCTCGGCCTTGGCGCTGGAGATCGCCAGGCGGAGGCGCGAGTTGGCGGCGGGATCGGGCACGCCGGCCTTGGCCGCCAGGGTGATGTCGCGCGAGAGCTTGGAGAACAGCTTGGACCGGATCTTGTCCTGGCGGTCTTTGCGGAACTGGATGTTCTTGAATTTTGAGTGGCCGGCCATGGTCGCGCTATGGGGTCGGGGAAGGCCGGGCTTCTAGCGCCTGGGCGGCCATTAGGCCAGCGGATCAGGCGTCGACGCCCTCGTCGATGCGTCCAACCACGCCCTTCCAGAGCCGGAACACCGCGTCCTGGGGCGGCGACGAGGTGGTCCAGAGCTGCCTGGAGGTCTCGCCCGCATAGAGGCCGCGCAGGATGCGGCCGGTGATCCCGTGGGAGACCACGAGCCGCCGCCGGTCGTCATGCTCCTCGTGCTCGGCGAGCCAGGACGCGACCCGCTGGGACGCGGTCTCCCATGTCTCGCCGCGCGGGGCGCTCAGCAGCCAGTCCGGGGCCTCGCGCGCGCCGGGCCTCGCGGCCTCGATCTCCTCGCCGTTGAGGCCCTCCCAGTCGCCGACGTCGATCTCCATCAGCCGGTCGTCGGTCTCGATGCGGCAGCCGAGGCCGATGGTCTCGCAGACGATCTCGGCGGTCCTCAGCGTCCGGCCGAGGGGACTGGAGACCACGGTCCAGCGATGCGGCTCGTCCGCAAACGTCTTGAGCACCTGGCCCATCCGCCGCGCCTGCTGGGCGCCCAGGGCGGTCAAGGGCGAGTCCATCCGCCCCTGGAGGCGGCGCTGGACATTGAACTCGGTCTGGCCGTGGCGGATGAGGAAGATCAAGGCGGGTTCTCGGTTAAGATGCGAGCGCTGGGCTTCTAGCGGCGCCCGCCGCGGCCGTCATCCGCCTCAGCGGAACCTTGGCGACAAGGCCGGGTTCTGCTGACGAGTTTGGAAGCGAACCATGACCGACACCGAATCCACCGTGCTCGAGGAAGACGAGCCCGAGATCGTCCACTGGTTTCCGCCGCGCCGTCACATGTCGGGTTCGGCGGTCGGGGTGCGCGCCGCGGGCGCGGCCAGCATCGGGGCGCTCGCCATGGGGGCCCTGGCCTTCGGGGCCATGGCCATCGGGGCGCTCGCCATCGGCCGGCTCGCGATCGGCAAGGCCCGGTTCAGGGACCTGGAGATCGACCGGCTGACGGTGCGGAAGCTGAAGATCCTGGAGCCCTAGGGCTCAGGTCCGCTCCAGCGTCTCGGTCATCGCAGGCACGGCCTGGATCAGGCGGCCGCCGACGCGGATCGGCTCGACCCGCTTGGCGAGGCCCGTGCGCGGATCGGTCTCCACGAACACGCCGCAGACCGTGGCCGGACCCTCGGCCGGCTTGTGCCGCGCGCTCGGGATGCGGGTGGTGAAGCGGCGGAGCGGCTCTTCCTTGTCGTTGCCGATGACGCTGTCGTAGTCGGCGCAGGCGCCCGCGTCGGTCTGATAGGCGGTGCCGCCGGGCAGCATCTGGGCGTCGGCGGTCGGCACGTGGGAGTGGGTTCCCACCACCAGGCTCGCCCGTCCGTCGCAGAAGTGGCCCATGGCCATCTTCTCCGAGGTCACGTCGCCGTGCATGTCCACGATGATGGCGTCGCAGGCCTGGCCGAGCGGGCACGCTTCCAGCTCGCGGTCCACCGCCGAGAACGGATCGTCGAGGATCGGCTCCATGTTGCGCTGGCCCAGGAGGTTGGTCACCAGCACCCGCTGGCCGGCCGCCGTCTCGTAGAGGTGCGCGCCGCGGCCCGGCGGCTGGGCCAGGCGCGGATAGTTCAGCGGCCGGATCAGCCGCTCCTCGCGCACGATGTAGGTCAGGGCCTCGCGCTGGTCCCAGGAGTGGTTGCCGAGGGTCAGGCAGTCGGCGCCGGCCTCGAACAGCTCGCGCGCCGTGGACTCGGTGATCCCGAAGCCGCCGGCGGCGTTCTCGGCGTTCACCACCACGAACTGCAGTCCCAGGCGCCGGCGCAGGCCCGGCAGGTGCCGGGCGATCCCATCGCGGCCCGAGCGGCCGACCACGTCTCCAAAGAAACCGATGCGCATTGGAGCTGTCCTAGAGCTTTCACAGCCCCAGGCATAGCGCGCGCACGCGCGGGGGTGTTCCGCCATCGGTCATCCCGACCGCGGCCGCCGAGCGGCGGAGAGCCGGCATCGCCAAGGAGGCCGGCGCTTGCCGCGATCCCGGATCGTCCCCCTTTCGGGGGCCGTCCGGGATGACGAAGGGTAGAAAGGTGGCGGCGCCGCAAGAGCCGTGAAGCGTTTCAATCCCCTCGGACCTGGCGTACCAGGTGGGCGCCGTGTGTCCGGGGCCACGGCCCCGGCCAGGGACAGCTCCCTTAGAGAGAGATTAAGGTCCCCGGGATTGGATGCATTCGACGTGAGCCGCAGCAAGACCCGCCACTGTCTAAGGTAGGGCTCCGGAGGCCGCTTCTCAAGCGCCGCCGCACTGCTTCCCTAAGGCCTCAACGCGACGATGAACCGCACCTGACATTATCCATTCAGGAGGAGTTCAGGCCTGCGAATTAGGATTGCATCATTCCCGCGATGTCCAATCGCAGGTCATGAAGAAAAGCCTCCGAAGGAGGGGATTATGTTGGAAGCGAGCGATACCGGAACTCTCCGGCACGTTCCGATCCGCGACGGCGACCTGGTGTGCCTGTCAGGCGACATCAGCGAGCTCTACTCGGTCATCCTGGTGCGCGAGGGCCGTTGCTGGCTTCGCAACCTGCAGACCGAGATGGACACGGTGTCGAGCCTCGACACCGTCCGCCGCATCGGCCGCGAGTCCGGCGACCTGAGCGGCGTCCTGGGCTAACTGTAATAAGCATCGCGCCTTCGGACGGCGAACCGCTTCACACTTCGCCTGAAAGCGCGCTCAGGACGCCTTGGCCGCCAGGGCCTCGATCTGCCTGGCGGCCTGTTCCAGGGCGGCGACCGCCCGGCTCTCGGCGCGGGTCCGGTCGGCCTCCGCCCGGGCCAGATCGGCGCTCGCCGCCGCGAGCCGCCCGCGCATCTCGGCCAGCTCGTCGGCCATGAGCAGCGCCCCCATCAGGAACAGGCGCGTCTCGCCGAGCTGCCCCACGTCACGGGCCACCTGGGCCACGTGGCGATCGAAGATCTCGGCCAGCGCCTTGACGTGCTGTTCCTGGCCGTCGTCGCAGCCCACCGGATAGACCCGGCCGTTCACCTTCACCGAAATCTCGGCCATCAGGCTCCCTCCGCCTGCGCGAGCGCCTCGCGCACCGAAACTATGGCGCGTCCCAGCGCATCGGCGACCGCCTCGCCGCTCTCCTGCAGCGCCCGCTCGCGCGACCGCGCCGCGTCGAGCTCCGCCGCGAGCTGGGAGCGGTCATGGTCGAACAACCCGCCCTCGCCGGCGTCGGCCCGGCCGGACAGCTCGCCCACCCGCCCGTCCAGCACTGCGACGGCGCGTTCGAGCCGCTTCAGCGCCGCTTCCAGCGACGATCCGCCATCGGCCTCCGGCTCGTGCGCACGATCCGCCATGCAAGTCTCCTAACCCGCCCCCTCTATAGCTCGCACGCCGCGAGCGCAGAAGGGCGCGCGCCGCGCCGGGCGCGCGGTTGACCCGTGAGCGGGGCCGTGGCCAAAGAGCGCGACTTTCCCTCCAAGCCTCGAGAGCCGCCTCCGTCCATGACCGTCTCCCCCCATGCCATGGCCGACGCCATCCGCGTCCTGGCCATGGACTCCGTCGAACAGGCCAATTCCGGACACCCGGGCATGCCCATGGGCATGGCCGACGTCGCCACGGTGCTGTGGACCAGGTTCCTGAAGTTCGACGCGAAGAAGCCCGGCTGGCATGACCGCGACCGTTTCGTGCTGTCGGCCGGCCACGGCTCGATGCTGCTCTACAGCCTGCTCCACCTGACCGGCTCCGCCGCCGTCACCATGGACGAACTGCGCCGCTTCCGTCAGCTCGGCTCCCTGACGCCGGGACATCCGGAGTTCGGCCACACGCCCGGCGTCGAGACCACCACCGGCCCCCTGGGCCAGGGCATCGCCACCTCGGTCGGCATGGCCATGGCCGAGCGGCATCTGAACGCCCGCTTCGGCGACGACCTGGTCGACCACCGCACCTGGGCGATCGCCTCGGACGGCGACCTGATGGAGGGGATCAGCCACGAAGCCATTTCCCTGGCCGGCCGGCTGAAGCTGAACCGGCTGGTGGTGCTCTGGGACGACAACCAGATCACCATCGACGGGCCGCTGGCGCTCTCGGAGACCGGCGACCAGATCGCCCGCTTCAAGGCCGCCGGCTGGGCGGCCAAGGCGGTGGACGGCCACGACCAAGGCGCCCTTGCCCGCGCCATGCGCTGGGCGACGCGCCAGTCCAAGCCCGTGCTGCTGGCCTGCCGCACCCGTATCGGCAAGGGCTCGGCCAATCTCGAAGGCCACCACGACACCCACGGCAAGGCCCTGGGCTCCGCCGAGATCCAGGCCACCCGGGAGAAGCTGGGCTGGACCATGAAGCCCTTCGAGCTGCCGGCCGACATCGCCGAGGCCTGGCGGAAGGCCGGAAGCCGCGGCGGGCGCCTCCGCCGCAAGTGGGAGCAGCGGCTCAAGGGCTCCGACCAGCGCAAGGCCTTCGAGGCGGCCATGAAGGGCGACGTCCCCGCGACCGCCGCCGCGGCGCTCGACGCCCACATCGCCCGATCGGTCCAGGACAAGCCCGCCAACGCCACCCGCGCCCATTCCGGCGCGGCGCTGCAGGCCCTGGTCCCCGAGTTCCCGGAGATGCTCGGCGGCTCGGCCGATCTGACCGGCTCCAACAACACCCTGATTAAGGGCATGGGCGTGTTCGACGCCCCCGACTACGCCGGCCGCTACGTCAATTACGGCGTGCGCGAGCACGGCATGGCGGCGGCCATGAACGGAATGGCCCTGCACGGCGGCGTGGTCCCCTATGCCGGGACCTTCCTGGTGTTCTCCGACTACTGCCGTCCCGCGATCCGACTGGGCGCCCTGATGGGGATCCGCGTGGTCCACGTGATGACCCACGACTCCATCGGCCTTGGCGAGGATGGACCCACCCACCAGCCGGTCGAGCACCTGGCAAGCCTCCGGGCCATGCCGAACCTCGCGGTGTTCCGCCCCGCCGACGCCGTCGAGGCGGCCGAGTGCTGGGCCGCGGCCCTGGACCGCCGGACCGGGCCCTCGCTCATGGCCCTCTCGCGCCAGAAGGTCCCCGCCGTGCGCTGCGAGCCCGCCAAGGAGAACCTTTCCGCCCGCGGCGCCTACGAACTGGACGCGGCCTCGGGCCCCGCCAAGGCCACCCTGTTCGGCTGCGGCACCGAGCTCGACATCGCGCTTCGCGCGCGCACCCTGCTCGAGGCCGCCGGCATACCGACGCGGGTGGTCTCCACCCCCTGCTGGGAGCTGTTCGACGCCCAGCCGGCCGCCTACCGGGCCAGGACGATCGGCGCCGCGCCGGTGCGCCTGGCCGTCGAGGCCGGCGTGCGCCAGGGCTGGGACCGCTTCATCGGCGAGGACGGGATCTTCGTCGGCATGACCGGCTTCGGCGCCAGCGCCCCGGCCGAGCGCCTCTACGAACACTTCGGCATCACGCCCGAGGCGATCGTGGATGCGGTGAAGGCGAAGCTGAAAGCCGCCGCCTAACTTTCAACCGCTCATCCCGGCGAGGGCCGGGATGAGCGGAATTCGGAGCTAGCCCTCGTACCTAGTCATCACCAGGCTGCCGTTCGTGCCGCCGAAGCCGAAGCTGTTGGACATGACGCAGTCGAGCTTGGCGTCGTCCACGCGTTTGCGCACGATCGGCAGGTCGGCGAAGGCCGGGTCCAGCTCCTCGATGTTGGCGCTCTCGCAGACGAAGCGGTTCTGCATCATCAGCATGCAGTAGATCGCCTCCTGGGCGCCGACGGCTCCCAGCGAGTGACCGGTCAGGGACTTGGTCGAGGAGATCAGAGGCGCCTTGTCGCCGAACACCTGGCGCACCGCCTCCATCTCGCGTTGGTCGCCCACCGG
>CAZTMF010000160.1:0-7078 GCA_964614675.1 uncultured Caulobacteraceae bacterium
GCGGCCCGCATGGCGGCGTTCGCCGTCTGCTGCACGTCGGACTCCAGATTGGTCGGGTCGCGCCGGAGATAGGCGCGCCCTTGGGCGATTTCGAGGCCCCCGCATTACGGATCGCGAGGAATGCCGCAATCAGGCAGTTTGCTGACGAAAGATCTTAAGCTCCAGCCTGTTCCATATCGCGCATATGTTCGGCGCCGGCGCCTTCGGAGGCCGCCTGCGCCATGACCGGCGTCAGACTGGTGTGGATGTCGGAGCCCCGGTCCAGCGTCTTGTGCACCGGGCAGCGCTCGGCGATCTCCAGAAGACGCGTGCGCTGGGCCTCGTCGAGCGGCCCCTCGAGATAGATCGAGCGCTCGAACAGGTCGCGGGCCTCCAGCGAGGCGCGGTGATGCCTGACGCTGACCTGCACGCGCTCCAGCGGCCATTTCTCGCGGTCGGCGTAGAGCCGGATGGTCATGGCCGTGCAGGCCCCGAGCGCGCCGGCCAGCAGGCCGTAGGGATCCGGGCCCGAGCCCAGGCCGCCTACCGACCGCGGCTCGTCGGCCAGGAAGGCGTAGCCCGTGCTCCTGACCACCATCTGCAGCCGCCCCAGGCGGCTCTCGGAGACCAGGACGCTCTCGCCGAGGTCCTGGTGGGCGAACGGATCGGAAGACATGGCTCAGTGCTCCTGGGCGGCCGCGTCCGGGTAACGGCGCAAGGCGACGCTTGTCAAAGCCGCCACGGCGGACATTGGATCACAGGAGACCGATCCGTCCATCGTCATAAGGCGCGCGACATGTCCAAGCCTGACTCCAAGACCCGGCCCGATCCCAAGGACTCGCCAGATCCCGACCTGGACCGCGACCTCGACGAGGCGCTGGAAGAGACCTTCCCGGCCAGCGACCCGATCTCGCCGATGGAGCCACGCGAAAAGACCCCGCCGCGCAGGGACGCCTGACCGCCCGCGCGGCCCCCGATCATGATCGAAACGCCCGTCATCCGATGGAAGCGCGGCCAGCCCTACGGAGTCCACCCCATTTAGCGTGGCGCTAGCGGCGTTTAGCCTCGGCCTTGCGTCGAAGGTTTCTTAGTCGGGATGGGCGAACCGTGCGTGCTCAACGCCAAAGGCGGTCAGGTCCGCATGCCGAGGTGTTGCTGCGCGAGGCGTACCATCGAATCAGCAACCATCTTCAGCTGCTCGCCAGCGCCATCGGCCTCCTGGCGCGCGAGAACACCGAGCCCGGAGTGCGTGAGGCGCTGCTGCAGGTGCAGAGCCGGGTCTTCGCGGTGGCGCGTCTGCACGCCGAGCTGCAGCGGCCTCAGGGCGACGAGACGGTCGAAATCTCGCGGTTCCTGAATCAGGTCCACGACGACCTTCTGTCGACCCAGCTCGCCGCGCGTCAGCACGACGTGCAGCTGATTTTCGACATCCAGCCCGCGGACGTGCCGGCCGAGACCGCGGTCAGCCTGGCGGTGATCGTCGTCGAGCTGGTCACCAACGCCATGAAATACGGCGTTCCCGAGAAGGGCGGTGAGATCCTCGTGCGGCTCGAGCAGCTCGCCGACGGCGAGTGGCGACTGTCCGTCAAGGACGACGGCCCGGGCATGCCGCCCGACCTCTCGCTGGCCGCCCGCAACCACGGACTGGATTTCGTGCGGAGGATGGCGCGCAAGTTCCATGGCCACATGGACATCGAGCCTTCGCCCCGAGGGGCGGCCGTGTCCGTCTATTTCCCCGACTTCGTCCGGCGGGAGGCGCCGGCGGCGGCCGGGTAGAGCGGGCTCTAACCGCCCGTGACCGGCTCCACGCCAGGGGCCGGAAGCTCCGCGCGGATCAGCAGGCCCTTGGAGCGGGTCTCGATCGCCAGCTGGCCCCCCAGCTGTTCCATCCGCGCCGTCATCCCGGCGATCCCGACGCCGCCCCAATGCTGGGCCTTCAGGGCGTCGATCTGGGACTGGGTCAGGCCCACGCCGTCGTCGGCGATCTCCAGCACGACCCCCGCCGGGGAGCGCCAGAGCTCGACGTCCACGGCCCGCGCCTCGGCGTGGTTGTGCACGTTCATCAGCGCCTCCTGCACCACCCGGAAGAGGGCGAGCTCCCTGACCGGCCCAAGCTGGGGCAAGTCGTCGGGAAGATGCAGGTTCAGGTCGAGACCGGTCCTGAGGGCGAAGCCGCGCAGGAATTTCCGGAGGCTGCCCTCGAAGCCCAGGACCTCGAGATCGGGCGGATGCAGCAGGTAGGAGAAGGTCCTGACCTCCGAATGCGCCGCCCTGAGCGCCTCGCGGATCTCCTGGACCACCTCCATCTGCTCGCTGTCGTCGCCCATCCGGCGCACCAGGCGGATCAGCGTCAGGTCGATGGCGACCAGGTGCTGGGCCATGGAGTCGTGCAACTCCCGCGCGATCCGCTTGCGCTCATGGGATTCGGCCATGAACAGGGCGTTCGAGACGGCGCCCAGGGAGTCGAGCAGCCGGTACTTCTCGCTCACATCGGTCGCGAAGACGAGGATCCGCCGGACGGCGCCGTCGGGATCGCGGGCGACGACGCGCTCGCGCAGCTGGATGAACCGCCAGTCGCCATCGAGGTGGAGCATCCGGGCCACCACCACCGCGAACTGGTCGTCCGAAAGCCCCTCCAGCCGGTTGCGGTGAGCCGTGTAGGTCTTGACGTCGTCGGGATGGATCAGCTCGCCCAATCGTTCGAACCGCGCCGCCGGATGACCCCGCGGATATCCGAGAACCACCGACAGATCGGCGTCGCCAGGCCGGCCTGGCTCGTCGAAGTAGTGCGAGCCGGCGTTCATCACCGCGCTCTTCGCCAGCTCGAGGAAGATCGCTTCCGTCGAGGCCTCGGCCACCGGAAGCGGCCGGTCGATCCGGTCAGCTTCGAGGACGACAGCGTCCTCCACGCCCGCCATCGGCCGGGCCAGCATGCTGATCTTGCGCTTGGGCTCGCCGACGAGGACGGAGAACTCGATCGGGTCTCCCTCGGAGAGCACCCGCCGTGCGACATTGGAGATCATCAACGACGCCTCCGTGGTGAATGCAACCTCTAGGGGGCGACCAGCTGTCGCAGCCCGGCTCTGCTCAAACGTTTCGAGCCATCCTCGGCTCAGTTCAGCCATGACGAGCCCCTCGTCATTCTTGATCAAGACGGCGACCGCGGCCTCGAGATCGCCCATCCAGCCAATGTAGTTCTCGACTGCGCCAAATTCTCGCAGCAGTTGTGCAGACATCGGACTGCTGTTTCGCGGCCGCCCCCGTTGGCTCTTCTCAGACCCAGAGCTGGATTGCTCATTCGGCATCAATTTCACTCGCTAATTACTAGCGATTACCTCGGTATTCCTTCGATCAGTCAATCCGGAATTATCAATTGAAGATATAGGTAATTTCCCTGATTCTCTACCAGCGGTCGATCACAGAGGCTCTCAAATGAATGGTTAAGAAAGGATGGTGAGGGATGATCAGGGTCCTTATCGCCGATGACCACGAGATCGTCCGTCGCGGGGTGCGGGATGTCGTGGAAGGTCATCCCGGCTGGGAAGTGTGCGGCGAGGCCGCATGCGGCTCCGACGTCCTCGACCTCGCTCTGAAGAGCCATCCGAACGTCGCCGTTCTGGATGTCTCCTTGCCCGGACTGAATGGAATCGCCGTCACCCGCCAGCTTCGCCGGGCGTCGCCCTCGACCGAAATCCTGCTGTTCACCATGCACGACGACGACGAGACCATCTCGGGCGGCCTCGCGGCCGGAGCACGGGCCTATCTGCTGAAGACCGACGCCCAGGAACACCTGGTCGCGGCGATCTCGGCCCTGGGCGCGCACCGGCCGTATTTTTCGCCTGTGGTCTCCGAGGTCCTGCTGGCGGCGGCGGTCAACGAGCGCAAGAAATCCCGGCTCGAGAGCTTCTCGGTCCGCGAGCTCGAGGTGGCCCAGCTGATCGCCGAGGGCGAGAGCAACAAACGCATCGCCCGCCGCTTGAACATCAGCATCAAGACCGTCGAAAGCCATCGGGCCTCGGCGATGCGCAAGGCCGGCGTGCGCACCGCCGCCGAGTTCGTGCGCTTCGCCATCAAGCATAACCTGATCGGGGCCTGAGCACCGCCCCCGGGCGGGGTCTCCGGCGCCCGGTGGTCCGGCGGTTCCGCTCGGGGTTTGGCCCGATGGCCTCGGCTTGTGGCGACGCTGACACTCCGGGTCATGATTCAAAGACCCGAGGTGTCGGAAGAAGGCGGGGCCGATGTCGCCATCGGCGCGGTCAAATCCGCGGCGGCGGATCTTTTCGTCCACGTTTTCCCGATGCTCCTGCTCGACACGGTGCGGCGCGCCCACGGCGCGGATCGCCGGCAGTTCCAACTCCTCCTGACCGACGCGGCTTCGCTCGCTCCCGGGCTCGCCGACGACGGCCTGGCGGTCCTGGCCAGCGCCTGGATCGACCTTCAGGAGGAACCCGCGGTCCTGCGGCTGCCGCACACTCACGGCCGGCATTACGAGCTGAACCTGTGGGACGCCTCCGGAGGCATCTTCGCCTGCTTCGGCTCGCGGACCGGCGAGGACTCCGGGACCGACGTGGCCCTGGTCGGCCCTCGCTGGCGCGGTCAGCTGCCGAGCGGTCTCAGGGCCCGGCGCGCGCCCACCGACGGCGTCTGGGCGGTGAGCCGGATCTACGCCCATTCCCTGCTCGACCGGCCCGCGGCGCTCGCCCGGGCCCATCGGCAGTGCGTCGCGCTGCTGCGCTGCGAGCGGGAGTTGCTGCATCCGGCCGTGAGCGTACTGCCTCCGCCGTCGACGACCTGCCTGCGCGAGGCCCAGGACATCTCGCCCGCGGACCTGTTCGGTCGCCTGGACGACATCGTCGGCCGGGCCGATCCCGCCGGACAGAGCCGGTTCCGCAGCCGGCTGCAAGAGCTGCGCGCCAAGCTCGGCGGGCCGCCCTACGCCGCAAGCTGGACCCCGGAGTTCTTGGACGCCCTGGAGCGTGGTTTCGCCGACGGCCTCTCGGCGATCCGGACCGCCGCGGCCCAGACCCGGCGCCGCACCCCCGGCTGGCGGACCGTCCCGCCGGGGTTGTGCGAGGCCGGCCTCGACCCCCTGTCCCGCGCGGCCCGCGCCTTCGTCAGCCTCGGCGCCCCCGCGCGCGAGGACCTGCTGACCCTGGTCTGCGACCGGGACGACCGTGGCTTGCCGCTGTCGGGCGTGGAACGCTACCGACTGCACTTCCCGAGGAACGCCCTGCCGCCGGCCAACGCCTTCTGGCGGCTTTCGGTCTGCGCGACATCGACTGCGGAGCGGGCCCGCGGCCTCGGCGACCGGAGCGACCTTGCCCCCAACCCGGACGGGTCGCTGGACATCTTCGTGCAGCACGCGCCCCCCGCCGCCGGCCAGATCCGCAACTGGCTGCAGACCCCGCCGGGGGAGTGGATGCTGGTGATGCGGCTGCACAGTCCGCGTGCTGAAGCCTTCGCCAAGACCTGGCGCATGCCGACGGTCGATCGTGTGGGCGCGGGCGCGGCCGGCCACAGCGGCCCATGGCGCTGGCGGCCTTCCTTCAGTCCGCAGCCTCGGCTTCACAACCCGCCCCCTGCGCCTCCCGAGGAGCTGAGCTTATGAATCTTTTCCGGCAGACCGCCGCCATCGGCCTGGGCCTCGCGCTCTGGCTCCCGCCGAACGCCGGCGCCATCGCGGCCACGCCAAAGCCGGCCTCGACCTCGGCCGCCAGGGCCAAGGGCGACATAGAGCCGGAGGCCGTGCAGGCGCTGCAAAGGATGAGCGCCTATCTCGGCTCCATGACCGCCTTCGAGGTGCGCTCGCAAACCAGCCTCGATATTGTCACCGTCTCCGACCAGAGGGTCCAGCTCGACGGGGTCGTGACCTACAAGGTCCGCCGCCCCGACGGCTTCGTCATCGACGTCGACAGCGATCTCAAGAAGCGGCGCTTCATCTACGACGGCAAGAAGTTCACCGTCGTCGCGCCCAAGCTCGACTACTACGCCCAGGTCAACGCGCCGCCGACCATCCGCGAGACCCTGCAGGCGATCTCCGACCGGTTCGGCATCACCTTGCCGCTCGAGGACCTGTTCCGCTGGAACGACCCGGCGAGCGCCCGCAGCGACCGGCTGGACTCCGCCTTTAAGGTCGGGACCGCGACCATCGATGGCGTCGAGACCGACCAGTACGCCTTCCGCGAAGCCGACGTCGATTGGCAGGTGTGGATCCGGCAGGGAAGCGAGCCGCTGCCGCTCAAGGTGGTGATCGTCGACCGCTCCGACCCGGCCAACCCGGCCTACACCGCCCGGCTCAACTGGAACGTAAGTCCCAGCCTCACGCCGACCGACTTCACCTTCCAGCCAGACAAGGACGCCAAGCAGATCCGTCTGCTGGCTCCGAAGTGATGGGAAGACCCATGCCCTCTCGTAAGTTTCAGCGAATTGCACTGATCGCGGGCGCGGCCGCGATGTTCCTGGCCAGCGCCGATCTCAGCTATGCGCGCGGCGGCGGCGGCCGCGGCGGCGGCGGCGGCGGGCGCGGCGGCGGCGGGTTCGGCGGCGGCGGGTTCGGCGGCGGCGGATTCAGCGGCGGCGGGCGCGGCGTCGGCGGATTCAGCGGCGGCGGTGGTGGCGGCATCCGGTCCTCCGGGCGCACCAGCATCAGCGGTCCCTCCGGCGGCTTCGGCGGCGGCGGTCGCCCAGGCGGCGGTATGTCCAGCCGGCCCGGCGGAGTCGGCGGCGCCGGAGGCGTTGGACGCCCGGGCGGAGTCGGCGGCGCGGGCGGTGTCGGCGGCGCTGGCCGCCCCGGCGGCGGCTACAACAGCCGCCCTGGCAGCGGCAACGGCAACGGCAACCGCATCAACAACGGCAACATCAACACCGGCAACATCAACATCGGCAATGGCAACGGCAACTGGGGCGGCGGCTGGAACGGCGGCTGGGGCTACGTCGATCACCCGATCGCCGCCGGCATAGGGGTCGGCCTGGTGGCGGGCGCGACGGCGGCGGCGATCGGATCGAGCTATTACGCCCTGCCCTCGGGATGCTCGCCATATCCCTACAGCGGGTTCTCCTACTACTCGTGCGGCGGGGTCTATTACGAACCACGCTACGA
>CAZTMF010000161.1:0-7050 GCA_964614675.1 uncultured Caulobacteraceae bacterium
GCGAGCCCAATCTCGTCGAGCTCGGCGTCTTCTCGGTGATGTGGAGCGAGCACTGTTCCTACAAGTCGAGCCGGCGACATCTCCGGAAGTTCCCGACCACCGGGCCCAAGGTGATCCAGGGACCGGGCGAGAACGCCGGGGTCGTCGACATCGGCGACGGGCATGTGTGCGTCTTCAAGATGGAGAGCCACAACCACCCCTCCTTCATCGAGCCCTATCAAGGCGCCGCGACCGGCGTCGGCGGCATCATGCGCGACGTCTTCACCATGGGCGCGCGGCCGGTGGCGCTGCTCAACGCCCTGCGCTTCGGCGATCCGGCCCATCCCAGGACCCGGCGGCTGGTCGAGGGCGTGGTCGCCGGCATCGGCGGCTACGGCAACTGCGTGGGCGTGCCGACCGTGGGCGGCGAGACCAACTTCCATCCCGGCTACAACGGAAACATCCTGGTCAACGCCATGTGCGTGGGCGTGGCCGAGGCGGACGGCATCTTCTATTCGGCCGCTCCGGCGCCCGGCCTCCCGGTGGTCTATTTCGGCTCAAAGACCGGCCGCGACGGCATCCATGGCGCCACCATGGCCTCGGCCGAGTTCGACGAGGCGTCCGAGGACAAACGCCCGACCGTCCAGGTCGGCGATCCGTTCGCCGAGAAGCTGCTGATCGAGGCGACGCTGGAGCTGATGGGCCTGGGCGCCGTCGCGGCGATCCAGGACATGGGCGCGGCCGGCCTCACCTCGTCGTCGGTGGAGATGGCCGGCAAGGGCGGGCTTGGCATCGAGATCGACTTGGACGCCGTGCCGCAACGCGAAGAGGGCATGAGCGCCTACGAGATGATGCTGTCGGAGAGCCAGGAGCGGATGCTGGCGATCCTGAAGCCCGGGCGGGAGGGCGACGCCCAGCGCGTGTTCCAGAAGTGGGGCCTGGACGCGGCGGTGATCGGCCAGACCACCGAGACAGGACGGCTGGTGCTGAGCCACAAGGGCGCGGTCGTCTGCGACATTCCCCTGGCGCCCCTGACCGACGACGCGCCCAGCTACGACCGGCCCCAGACGCCGCCGGCGCGGCCGGCGCGGGTCGATCCGGCCGATGTCCCGCCGCCCGTCGACTGGAAAGAGGCGCTGCTGAAGCTGATGTCCTGCCCCGACATGGCCTCCAAGCGCTGGCTCTGGGAGCAGTACGACCACCACGTCATGGCCGACACTCTGGCCGACTCCTCCACCAGCGCCGACGCCGCCGTGGTGCGCGTGCACGGAACCCGCAAGGCCCTGGCCCTGACCTCGGACGTGACGCCCCGCTATGTGGCGAGCGACGCCTACGAGGGCGGCAAGCAGGCCGTGGCCGAGGCCTGGCGCAACCTGACCGCCGTGGGCGCCGATCCCATCGCCATCACCGACAACCTGAACTTCGGCAATCCGGAGCGGCCGGAGGTCATGGCCTCCTTCGTCGCTGCCGTGGAAGGCATGGCGGAGGCCTGCCGGGCGCTCGACTTCCCCGTCGTGAGCGGCAACGTCAGCCTCTACAACGAGACCAATGGCGTCGCGATTCCGCCGACCCCGACGGTGGGGGCGGTTGGCCTCCTGCCCGACTACGGCGACTGCGCCGGCTACGGCGGACTGAAGGCGGGCGACGCCCTGGTGCTGATCGGCGAGACGCACGGCGAGCTGGGCTCCAGCCTCTATCTGCGCGAGCTCCTGGGCCGCGAGGACGGCGCGCCGCCGCCGGTCGATCTGGCGATCGAGCGCCGCAACGGCGACTTCGTCCGCTCCCTCATCCGGTCAGGCCGGGTGAAGGTGGTGCACGACCTGTCTGACGGGGGCCTCGCCTGCGCCGCCGCCGAGGTGGCCCTGGCGTCGGGCGTCGGCGTCACCCTGCGCGCGAGCTCCAGCGCCCATGCCCACCCCTATCTCTTCGGCGAGGATCAGGGCCGCTATCTGCTGGGCGTCGCCGATCCCGAGCCGATCCTGGAGGCGGCCCGCGCGGCGGGCGTTCCGGCGTCGCTGGCAGGCGCCGCCGGCGGCGCGGCGGTGGCTTCGGAAGCGTTGTTCTCGATCGACCTGGCCGAGCTCGGGGCCGCGCACGAGGGATGGCTGCCCCGCTACATGGCGACCGTTCCCGCCTAAGGGGTTGGTCCTAGCCTTCCAGCTGGCGCGAGCGGACGCGCTTTTGCGTTCTTCCGAGCAGCCAGTGCAGCGCCAGGGCCGCCATGGAGGCGGCGGCGACGGCCGTCCACAGCCTCGACAGTCCCACGTCGGTGAAGACGCCGATCAGGACGCCGACGATGCAGAACAGCATCGGAGCGATCAGCAGTGCGTCGGAAATCCTCATGCAGCCCCCAAGGCGCCCGCATGAAGACTCCAAATCGAGTCGTCCGCAAGTTACACGTTATGGGAGAGGGTTAACGGCGCGGCGCGGCTCAGGCGACGCGCACCCCGCGCGCCCGCGAGGTCTGTTCCAGAGCATTGTCGATGGCCGCGAAGAGCGCCTCCGAGGTGATCGGCTTGGCCAGGTGGAAATCCGCGCCGGCCTCCATCGCCGCCTGGACCTGGTGGGCCATGGCGTTGGCGGTGAGGGACACGATCGGCGTGCGCTCGCGGCCGAGGCGCGCCTCCTGCTCGCGGATGCGGCGGGTGGCGGTCAGGCCGTCCATGACCGGCATCTGGGTGTCCATCAGCACGACGTCGAACCCGGCGGCCGCCAGGGCCTGCTCGGCCGCCGCCTCGCCATCGGCGACGATGACCAGGTCAGCCACCCCGCCCAGCATCAGCTGCACGACCTTCTGGTTGACCTCGTGGTCCTCGGCCAGCAGCACCCTCAGCCTGCGGTCCAGCCTGACGGCGTCGTTTTCGTCCTTGGAGGTCTCTACGCGCGGCGCGCAGTCCACCTCCAGGCGCGCGCGGAAGACGAAGACCGCGCCCTTGCCCGGCCGGCCGCGGCAGTCGATCTCGCCCCCCATCATCGCGGCCAAGGCGCCGGCGATCGAGAGTCCGAGGCCCGTGCCGCCATAGCGGCGGGTGATCGATCCGTCGCCCTGCTCGAAACGGCTGAACAGCTTGGCCCTGACCTCGTCGTCGAAGCCCGGGCCGGTGTCCTTGACCCTCACGTTCAGCCGCGCGACTCCGTCAGGGCCCGGCCTGGCGGAGACGCTGACCGCCACCTCGCCCCTGGAGGTGAACTTCACCGCATTGCTGATCAGGTTGGAGACCACCTGCCGGAGGCGCAGGGGGTCGCCCACCAGGCTGTCCGGGCTGTCCGGATCGAACTCGACCTTGAACCCGACGCCCTTGTCGAGGGCCACCGTCTGGAACAGGAAGGCGGCCGAGCCGATGGTCTCGCGCAGACTGAAGGGCTCGGCGGCCAGCTCAAGCTGCCCGGCTTCGGCCTTGGCCAGGTCCAGCACGTCGCTGAGGATGCCGGTCAGCGCCTTGCCGGAGCCGACGATCATCTCGACGATCTCGCGCTGCTGGTCGTTCAGGTCCATGCGGACGAGGGCGTCGGCCAGCCCGAGCACGCCGTTCAGCGGGGTGCGAATCTCGTGGCTCATGTTGGCCAGGAACTCGCTCTTGGCCACGCTGGCGGCTTCCGCCCGCGCCAGGGCGTCCTTGAGGGCGTCCTGGGACTCCTTCCGTTCGGTCACATCCTCGGTGATCGTCAGGATGAAGTCGTCGGCGTCGGCGCTCGGGACCAGCACTTTGAGCTGATTGATGTAGTGCACGCCCTGGGCGGTGCGGATCGGATCGGCTTCGTAGAAGCGGCTGCCGCCGTTGCTGACCAGCTCCCGCTCGCGCTCGGTGAAACGGGCCGCCGTCTCGGCGTCGAACACGTCCTCGTTGGTGCTCCCGATATTTTCGCCGGAGCTGCGGAAGCCGAAGATCTGCGCGATCGCCGGATTGGCCAGGAGCAGCCTGCCGTTCGAGGCGCTCTTCACCGTGAGCCCGGCCGGGATGTTGTCGATCACCGTCTGCAGGAAGGCGCGGGTGTTCTCCAGTTCGTCCTGGGTGCGCCTGGCGTCGGTGATGTCCTCGCTGATCGCCAGGAGGTAGGTCCCCCCGGCCGAATCGCGGATCGCGGCCTTGGTCTTGCGGATCACCCGCTCGCCTTCCAGGTCGGGCAGGAAGCGGCGCTCTTCCACGATGATCGGTCCGTCGCTCGCCAGCGCCAGCCGGTCTTCCTCGAGGATGACCCGGGCGGTCTCGGCGTTGAGCACGTCCTGGACCTTCCGGCCGCGATGCCCATCGGCCGCGACGCCGAACAGCTGCTGCATCGCCCGGTTCATGAACAGGACGCGGCCCTGCTCGTCCTTCAGCACCATCGGCAGCGGGGAATGCTCCACCACCATCGAGGCGAGCTCGCGGCTGCGGCGGGCGTCGTCCTCGGCCACGACCTGGGCCGTGACGTTGTTGGAGACGAAAAGAATGCCGCCGATCTCGCCCTCTTCGTCGCGCCACGGACTGGCGCTCCAGCTGACCCAGCGCTCCTCGCCGTCGGGCAATACCACCAGGCCCGGATCGCCATGAAGGGTCTCGCCGGCCAGGACGCGCCGGTGCTGCGCCTCGAACTTGCGGGTGTCGGGCGCGGCCTCGTAGGAGGTCTTGCCGATCAACTGCTCGGCGGGCAGGGCGAAGTCCGCCATCCAGATCGCGCTGGCGGCGAGGAACCGCAGCTCGTGGTCCGTCACCGCGGCCGAGAACGGGGCGTTTTCGACAAACGCCTTCAGCGCTTCAATCTTCGAAGGCCCGCGGCGGCTGGCGCCGGCCCTGCGGGACGCGGACGCTCCCATGGGACCTTCCTCCCCCGAAAGGCTAGAGGCCGATTGTGCTCGGGCGGGTTTAAGATTTGGTGCAACGGCGATCCGGAGATCGCGTCGGGCCCTGGCCAACACGGCTTTCTTAAGGTTTCTGCGCTCAGTTCCCTGACAGAACGGTGGCGACCGAGATGCCCATTTCCCAAGACGAGCTGCAGGCCCGCCTGCAGGAAGCCTTTCCCGACGCCGAGATCGCGATCACCGATCTGGCCGGCGATGGCGACCACTGGCGCGCGCGCATCGTCTCCCCGGTTTTCAAAGGCCTGCCGCGCATCCGTCAGCACCAACTGGTCCATCAGGCCCTTGGCGGCCGTGTGGGCGGCGAGATCCACGCCCTGGCGCTCGAGACCTTGGCGGCTCCGGAGGGCTGACGCGTGCGATACCGTCCGCTGGGAGCGCGAGGACAGGTCGTCTCGGCCATCTCCCTGGTCCTGTCGCCCGACGCTGAGCGCAGGAGCGCCGGCGACTGGGTGTCGCTGATCTACGCCGCCCTGGAATGCGGGATCAGCGGCTTCGAGGTCCACGCCATGGACTCCGCGCTCGGGGAGGGCCTCGCCCACGCCCTGGGCGGGGTCGACCGCCGGATGGTGTTCGTCGCCATGCGCATCGCCGGTCGACGCGCCAAGGCCGCCTCGCTGGCGGAGGTCGGCAAGGAGGTGAAGGAGGTCCTGACGCGCACGCGCCTCGGCCATCTGGACGCCGTCCTGCTGCACGAGCCGTCCGCGCCCAAGGCGGCGTCCCTGCGTGAGCTCGGCGCCCTTAAGTCGGCCGGCGTGGTCCGAGCCCTGGGCGTGGCGGGCGACGGCGAGGGCGTCGACACCCTCATCGCCGACGGCGCCCTGGATGTGCTGGCGACCGGCTATTCCCTGCTGTCGGGCTGGGCCGAGCGGCGCAGAATCCGCGACGCGGTCGCCTCCGACATGGTGGTGCTGGGCTATGGGGCCTATCCGCGCGAACAGCTGGGACCTCTGCTCGAACGCCGGCCGAAGGACCGCGCCAATCCCCTGGCCGGGATCGGCGGATATGGCTTCCTCCAAGCCACCAGGGACTGGACCCCCGAACAGCTCTGCCTTGCCTACGCCCTGACCGAGCCGTCGCTGGCCACGGTGCTTGTGACGCCCCAGTCGATCGATCACCTGGAGCAGTTGGCCGCGGTGGCCGACCGCGACCTGCCGTCGGGCGCGGCCGCCCAGATCGAGATGGCCCGGTTTTCCGCCCTCGGCGAAGATGACGCCCGGCGCAGTGCTTGACCGGGCGGGTGCGGGCGCCTAGCTGAAGGGGCGAACTCTCAGAGGGTCCCGCCTTGACCGACGCGTCCGTAGACACTTCCCCCGTCCACGCCTTCATCGCCCAGACGGTGGCGGAGAACCCCGTCGTCCTGTTCATGAAGGGCAACGCCGAACAGCCCCAGTGCGGATTTTCGGCGCTGGTGGTCCAGATCCTCGACCATCTCGGCGTCGACTATGCCACGGTCAACGTCCTCTCCAGCGACGAGCTGCGACAGGGCATCAAGGCCTTTTCCGACTGGCCGACGATCCCGCAGCTCTATGTGAAGGGCGAGTTCCTGGGCGGCTGCGACATCGTCAAGGAGATGTTCCAGGCCGGCGAGCTCAAGCCGCTGCTGACCGAGAAGGGCGTGCTCGAGGCGTAAACCGCCTCCGGCCCTTATCCACACCCAGCCCCTCAGGGGCCGGCGAACGAAAAAGGGGCCCGCTCACGCGGGCCCCTTCGCATTTCAGGTCCGGACGCCCCGATCAGGAGGCGTAGTATTCGATGACCAGGTTCGGCTCCATCTTCACCGGATAAGGCACTTCCGCCAGGTCCGGCGCGCGGACGAACTTGGCCGAGAGGTGCTTGGAGTCGACCTCAATATAGTCGGGGGTGTCGCGCTCGGCCGACTGCTGGGCTTCCAGGATCAGGGCCATGTTGCGCGAGTGTTCGCGCACCTCTACGACGTCGCCGGCCTTCACCTGGTAGGAGGCGATGTTCACCCGCCGGCCGTTCACCTGGATGTGGCCGTGGTTGACGATCTGGCGCGAGGCGAACGGGGTCGGGGCGAACTTGGCGCGGTAGACCACCGCGTCCAGCCGCGACTCGAGCAGGGCGATCAGGTTCTCCGAGGTGTTGCCCTTCCGGCGCGCCGCCTCGGTATAGATCTTCTGGAACTGCCGCTCGGTGATGTTGCCGTAATAGCCCTTGAGCTTCTGCTTGGCCTTCAGCTGCAGGCCGAAGTCGGAGACCTTGGACTTGCG
>CAZTMF010000162.1:0-7028 GCA_964614675.1 uncultured Caulobacteraceae bacterium
GCCGCCGCATTTTGTCGAGCGGGCAGGAGAAGGCCGCAGCCGGTAGTGGGACTACCGGCAAGGTCTTCGACGCACCCGCTCGGCAAAAGACGGCGGCCCGAAGGGTCGAGCTGGAGCGGCCGCCCGCGGCGTTGGGCCGCTTGGACGATGTCCCACATCGTCCTGCGCGCCGCGCCTGGCGGATCGACTCGCCCCAGCTCGACGCAGTTGGTCCCATCCAGCTGGAGCATGCTCTAGCGCCCTTGGAGGATCGCGCCCGTCTGGGCGTCGATGAGATAATCGATGCGCCGGCCGTCGGCGGCGCCCCAGATCACGCGATAAGCCGGCCGGCCATTGGGGCCCTGCTCGAGGCCCGCGTCCAGCATCCGTCCCGGACGCGTGCGTTCGATGCGGCTCACGATCTCGCCCATGGACCTGATCTGGCCGCTGCGCACGCCCCGGCGCGCCTCGTCCTGTTCACCGGAATAGTACTCGGGGGCCGGAGCCTGCCGCGTGCGCGGAGGCGCGGCGTAGACGGGTCCGCCTTCCGCGCCCGGATACCCGCCGTTCCAGCGACCGTCCGGAGCGCCGCCGGGCCCGCCAGGACCGCCCCAGCGGCCGCCGCGTCCATTGCCATTGCCGCCGGGTTCGCCGCCGCCCTCCCCTCGACCGCCGCGCCAGCCGCCGCCGTCGCCACGGCCGCCTCCATGCCAGCCGCCACCGCCGCCGCGGCCATGGTCGTGATCGGCCAGGGCCGGTGCGGCCGCCGCGAGCGACGCGGCGAGCAGGACCGGAAGCAGGTACTTCATATGACAAACATAGGAGTCAGGGCCTGAATGCGGGCTGAACGGAGCCTTACACCCGGCTGTCCCATCAACCTTTCCGTTTGGGGGCGTATGGCCTCGACTTCCGCCATGTCTCGGCGAAGGTCTCCAGCTCCGGGTCGGTTCCTTCAGGCAGGGTGACGACCAGGCGCGCCAGCAGGTCGCCGCGCTTGCCCGAACGCCCGTCGGGCATGCCGCGACCCTTCAGGCGCAGGGTCGCGCCCGAATTGGAATGCTTGGGAATGGTCAGCGACACCGGCCCGTCGGGCGTCGGAGCCTCGACCTTGCCGCCCAGCACCGCGTCGGGCACCGAGACCGGCAGGTCCATGACCAGGCTGTCGCCCTCGCGCCGATAGAGCGGATGCGGGCGGATCCTGAGCTCGATCAGGGCGTCGCCGGCGCCTGCGCGGCCCGGCTGGCCCTGGCCCTTCAGCCTCAGCACCTGGCCGTCCGCGGCGCCCTTCGGGATATTCACGTCGATGACGCGGCCGTCGGAGAAGCTGATCCGCTTCTTGCCGCCCCCGATGGCGTCCTCCAGCTCGATGTCCAGCTCGGCGCGGACGTCGGCGCCGCGGGCCTGGAATCCGCCAAAGCCGCCGCCGCGCTGGCCGCCGCCACGGCCGAACACGTCGCCCAGGATGTCGTTGAGATCGACGCCTTCGAAATGGGCGCCCTGGAAGCCGTTCTGGAAGCCGCCTGGGCCCGCGCCGCCGCCCGGCTGACCGCCGAAGCCGCCCCCGCCGAAGCCGCGCATGGTCTCACGCCCATCGGCGTCGATCTCGCCGCGGTCGAACTTCTTGCGCTTCTCGACGTCGCCCAGGATGTCGAAGGCCGCGCTGACCCGCTTGAACCGCTCCTCGGACTTCTTGTCTCCGGGGTTCTGGTCGGGGTGCAGCTGCTTCGCGAGCTTGCGGAACGCCTTGCGCACCTCGTCTGCGCTCGCGCCGCGAGCTACGCCCAGCTCCTGATATGGATCCTGCGCCAACGCCAAGGCCCCGGTGGTGAAAAACTGGGTCCTGAATTAGGCGTTTGGCCAGTCAATACAAGGGCGACTGTGGCGTATCCGCCACACGTCCCGCAATGCCTACTCGACGAGCGAGGCCCCGAGGGCGTCGAGCAGAAAGCCCGTGCCGTGCTCGCGCGAGCCGGCGTCGTCGTAGCCGTCCGGGAACACGCCCTGCTCGGTCACCGCCAGGGTGGTCTTCCCCCCCTCGGCGCGGAGCTCCATGGTCGCCAGCGAGACGGAAATCTTCCGGTCGTCCAGGTGCATGACGTAGCTGTAGACCAGCCGCTCGTTGGGGATGATGTCGAGAAAGGTGGCGTCGAAGGTCGAGACCACGCCGCCTTTCCAGCGGCCCTTGTCGCGCTCGGTCCCGCCGACCCGCACGTCCATGTGGCGCTCCAAGGGTTCCCATCCCTGGGACTCGCCCCCGAACCACTTGTACTTGGCCTCCGGCACGGTCAGGGCGCGCCACACCCGCTCGACGGGAACGGGATAGGTGCGGGTCAGGTGGAAGGTCGCGTGCGCGGCGGAACGCTGACCGGTCTCATCGCGGACCATCGCTTCAGTGTTCGTCGCCATCGTCGTCTCCTTCGGATTCCATCGACTTGAGGTAGTCGCCCAGGCGATCGAGACGCCGCTCCCACTCGATCCGCCGGGCGTCGATCCATCCCCCGGCCAGCGTCAGAGCCTGGGGCTCGATGGCGCAGGTCCGCACCCGACCGATCTTCTGAGAGCGCACCAGGCCGGCCTGCTCCAGCACGCCCAGGTGCTGCATGGCGGCCGGCAGCGACATCGGCAGCGGCCGCGCCAACTCGCTGACCGGCGCGGGCCCCCGGGTCAGCCGCTCGACCATCGCCCTCCGCGCAGGGTCGGCGAGGGCGTGGAACAGGCGGTCCAGGTCGGGTTGTTGGTTAAGCATATGCATAACTAACGCGGCCCGATCAGTTAGGCAATGACTTTAGTTTTCACATTACGAGACCTTATGTTGCCTTGCCCTGCGGGCCGGCTAGAGTCCCTGCACAAGGGGAGGCCCGCTAATGAACTGGCAGTCGGTTTTCTTCTCGGCGAACGGTCGCATGGGTCCGAAGGATTTCTGGGTCGCGGCCCTGATCCTGATCCTGGGCTGGTTTGTGTCGCTCGCGCTGCACCTGTTGGCGTTCTTTGCGTGGCTGGTGATCGCCTATGCCTGGATCTGCATCCTGTCCAAGCGCCTGCACGATGCAGGCCGCAGCGGCTGGCTGGTCCTTGTCCCGGTGGCGGTGGGCTGCGCGGCCGTGACCATCTCGATGGTGGTCGGCGGCGTCGCCTTGATCTCGGCCATCGTGTCGGGTGGAAGCGAGCACCTCGCCCCGGCCTCCTGGGGATTGCTCTGGGGATCGCTCGGGGTCGCGGCAGCGCTGTTCGGCCTCGCGGGCCTGGTGAAGCTGATCTTCATCCTGTGGGTGGGGCTGGGGGCATCCGACGCCGGCGACAACCGCTATGGCCCGCCGCCGTCACCCTGGCTGAAGCCCGCCGCCCAGCCTCCCGCCGCCGCCTAGCCGCGGTCCTTGCCGAGTTCCGGCGCCTGGAAATCCAGGGCGTCCTCGGGGTCGGCGAGGGAGTCCTCGGACACCGTCTGGTCGCGGATCGAGACGCCGGCCTTGTGCACGCTGTCCGGATCGCCGGTGATCAGGGGATGCCAGCCGGGCAGGTCGCGGCCTTCGTGGAGGCGGCGGTAGGCGCAGCTCGGCGGCATCCAGGCCAGGGCCTCGATGTTCCAGGGCGTCAGCTTGATGCAGTCGGGCACATGCGCCTTGCGGTTCACATAGTCCTTGCAGCGGCAGAGGTGCTGGTCGAGCAGCTTGCAGGCCACGCGGGTGGGGATGACCTCGCCGGTCTCCTCGTCCTCGAAGCGGATCAGGCAGCACAGGCCGCAGCCGTCGCAGAGGCTCTCCCACTCGGCGGCGGTCATCTCTTGCAGGGATTTGGTCTGCCAGAAGGGCTTTTCGGCCATGATAGGGGCGTCCTAAACCCCACGGGTCGTTTCACCAACGTGTCCACTTGACCGACCGCTTCCCCGATTCAGAGCCGCAGACGGTCACCTTCCGGGCCGATCTGCCCGACCGTCGGCCGCTGAGCCGGCGCCTTCGCTTCCTGATCGTGGGGGGCGTGGCGGGCGTGCTCATGACCATCCTGGTCTTCGCCTGGATCGAGCTGGCCTGGCTCTCGGGCCTGCCCAAGGTCCCGGCGGCGGACGCCCTGTGGTCGCTGAACCGCGCCCCCGGCATGACCTTCGTCGACGGCAAGGGCGCGACCATCGCCGTCCGGGGCCCGCGCCACGGCCAGCGCGTGAACCTGAAGGAGCTACCGCCCTATGTGCCGCGGGCCTTCCTGGCCGCCGAGGACCGGCGCTTCTACGAGCACGGGGCCGTCGACTGGATGGGCGTGCTGCGCGCCGCGGTCGCCGACGTCCGCGCCGGGGCGCCGGTGCAGGGGGGATCGGGCCTGACCCAGCAGCTGGCCAAGACCCTGTTCCTGACGCCCGACCGCTCGATGCAGCGCAAGGTGCAGGAGGCGGTCCTGGCCATGCAGCTCAGCCGCCGGCTCTCCAAGGACCAGATCCTGGAGCTGTACCTCAACCGGATCTTCTTCGGCTCCAGCGCCTATGGGGTGGACGCGGCGTCGGAAGCCTATTTCGACAAGCCGGCCAGCGCCCTGACCCTGCCGGAGGCGGCGCTGCTGGCGGCCCTGCCCAAGGCGCCCTCGCGCCTATCGCCGACCACCGACATGCCCGCCGCGCTGGCGCGCTCGCACCTGATCCTGCAGCGCATGGCCCAGGAAGGCTGGATCGACCAGGCCCGCGAGCAGGACGCCCTGGCCTCGCCGCCGCAGCTCGCGCCCGAGCCGCCCGAGGACGAGGACTTCGGCTATGTGCTGGATCTCGCCCAGACCCAGGCGGCCGCCCTGGCCAAGGGCCAGGCGCCCGACCTCGTGGTCCAGCTCTCGATCGACAGCGGCCTGCAGACCACCGCCGCCCAGGTCGCGCGCCGGGTGATGGAGAGCCAGGGCCGCGGAGCGGGCGCCGGCCAGGCGGCCCTGGTGGCCCTGGGTTCCGATGGCGGCATCCAGGCTCTGGTGGGCGGGCTGGACCACAGGTTCAGCCGCTTCGACCGGGCGGTGCAGGCCGTGCGCCAGCCGGGCTCGGCGTTCAAGCCGCTGGTCTACGCCGCCGCGTTGGAGGCCGGTGTGAAGCCGACCGACATCAGGAAGGACGCCCCGGTCCGCCTAGGCCCCTGGGCGCCGGAGAACTTCGGCGGTGGATATGCGGGGCCGGTCACGGTCGCCGACGCCCTGGCGCGGTCGATCAACACCGTGTCGGTCCGCCTCGCCAAGGAGACCGGCACGCGCCGGATCGCCGAACTGGCCAGCCGCTTCGGCGTCCGCGAGCTGCCCGAGCAGCCCGAGCTGTCGGTGGCGCTCGGCGCCTATGAGACCAGCCTGATCGAGCTGACGGGGGCCTATCAGGTATTCCAGCAGGGGGGCCGCCGCCAGGAGCCCTGGCTCGTCTCGCGCATCACCACCTCGTCCGGCCAGCTGATCTATATCCGTCCCGAGACCCTGGCCCGCCAAGTCTACGACCCCGGCCTCGACGCCCAGATGGTGCGGATGCTGGAGGGGGTGATCGTGCGCGGCACGGGGCGGCGCGCGGCGCTCGGCCGCCCGGCCGCGGGCAAGACCGGCACCAGCCAGAACTTCCGGGACGCCTGGTTCGTCGGCTTCACGCCGGACCTCGCCACTGGCGTCTGGGTGGGGAACGACGACAGCCGTCCGATGAACAAGGTCTCCGGCGGCGACCTGCCCGCCGAGATCTGGCGCCGCTTCATGCTGGCGGCCGAGGCGGACCAGCCGGCGCGCGACTTCGCCTTCGCTCCCGGCGCCATGCCGCCGCCAACGCCACCTCCGCCCAGCGAAGCGCCGGCGGCCGCGTCCGGCGAGAGGGAATCGTTCTACCAGGGCCTGGCCCGCGACTTCGCCGAGACCGCCGGTGCGGAGTCCGCCCAATGAGCCGTCCCCCGATCCTCGCCCTGAAGGACGTCCGCCTGCAGGACGGCCCTGTGCGGCTGTTCGACGGCGTCGACCTGGCGCTGGAGGCCCGGGGCCGCGCCTGCCTGGTCGGCCGCAACGGCGCCGGCAAGTCGACCCTGATGCGCATCCTGGCCGGCGAGGCCGAGCCCGATTCCGGCGAGCGTACGGCCCAGCCGTCCGCGCGGGTGGTCCGTGTGGCGCAGGAGCCTGCCATCACCGGCGAGCGGCTGGTCGACTACGCCAGCGCCGGCGGCGCCCCCGCGCACCGGGCGGAGTCCGAGCTGGAGTCCTTCGGGCTCGATCCGGCGCGCGTCGCGACCGGCCTTTCCGGCGGCGAGATCCGCCGCGCCGCCCTGGCGCGGGCCTTCGCCGAGGATCCTGACGTCCTTTTGCTGGACGAGCCCACCAACCACCTCGACATCCTGGCCATCGAGGCCCTGGAGGCGCGGCTGAAGTCGAGCCGGGCGGCCCTATTGATTGTCAGCCACGACCGCGCCTTCCTGGAGCACATGACCCGGACCTGCTTCTGGCTGGAGGACCGTCAGGTGCGCCGGCTGGACCGGGGATTCGGCGAGTTCGACGCTTGGGCCGAGAAGATCGGCGAGGCCGACGCCGAGACCGCCCGGCGCCTGGACAAGGAGCTGGAGCGGGAGAACCGCTGGCTGGCCAGGGGCGTCACCGCCCGACGGGCCCGCAACGAGGGCCGACGCCGCAAGCTGATGGCCCTGCGCGAGGAGAAGGCGCTTCGCCTGCGTTCGGCCGGAGGCGAGCTGTCAATGGGCCTGGCCGCGGGCGGCGCCTCGGGCAAGCGGGTGGTGGAGGCCAAGGGGATCTCCAAGGCCTTCGGCGAGCGGGTGGTGCTGAAGGACTTCTCCACCCGCGTGGTGCGCGGCGACCGCGTGGCCGTCGTGGGTCCCAACGGCGCGGGCAAGTCGACCCTGGTGAAGATCCTGCTGGGCCAGCTGGCGCCGGACGCCGGCGAAGTGAAGCTCGGGACCAACCTCGAGATCGCCTATCTCGACCAGGCCCGCGCGGCCCTGAAGCCCGGCCAGACCCTGTGGGAGATCCTGGCGCCCCTGGGCGGCGACCAGATCATGGTCCACGGCCGGCCCAAGCACGTGGCCGCCTACGCCAAGGAGTTCCTGTTCGACGAGCGC
>CAZTMF010000163.1:0-7025 GCA_964614675.1 uncultured Caulobacteraceae bacterium
CCAACCAGTACAACGCGGGCATCGCCGCCAAGAGCGATCTGCTGAACGCCCAGACCCAGCTGGCCAACACCCAGGCCCAGTCGGCCGACTATGTGCGTCAGCGGCAGCTGATGGAGCACGCCATCGCGGTGCTTACGGGCGAGCCGCCGGCCAACCTCGCCCTCGCGCCCACAGATTGGACCCTGAAGGTTCCGGACGTGCCGGTGATGGTCCCGTCGGTGCTGTTGCAGCGGCGTCCGGACGTCGCCGCCGCCGAGCGCCAGGCCGCCGACGCCAGCGCCCAGATCGGCGTTCAGGTGGCGGCCTACTACCCGACCCTGAATCTGACCGGCCAGTATGGATTCTCCGCGTCCAGCCTCGGCAGCCTGTTCAGCGCCTCCAGCAACCTCTGGTCCTTCGGCGGAAGCGCGGCCGAAACCCTGTTCGATTTCGGCGCGCGCCACGCGCGGGTCGGCCAGGCCAGGGCGGCCTACGACCAGGCCGTGGCCCAGTACCGGCAGACCGTGCTCACCGCCTTCCAGCAGGTGGAGGATCAGCTGGCCACCCAGCGCATCCTGGCCCAGGAAACGCCATTCCGGACCCAGGCCTCCGAGGCCGCCGACGCCGCCGAACGGATCTCTCTCAACCAGTACCGCGCCGGCACGGCGATCTACACCACCGTCGTCGTCGCCCAGGCGGCCGCCTACAACGCCCGCACCTCGCTGATCCAGAACCAGTTGAGCCAGATCGTCGCTTCCATAAACCTGGTCACCGCCCTGGGCGGGGGCTGGTCGGCGTCGGAGCTGCCGAAGGACTAGATGGATCGTTGAGCCGGGCGCCGCGTTTCGCGTGCGCACTGTGAGGCGGCGCTCAGGGCTGCGCCGCGTGATGCGGAGACGACCCATGAGAAGGCTTCTGTTCCTCGCGGCCGCGGCGGGCATGCTGGCGGCCGCGGGCTGCGCCAGCGACGGCTATTACGGCGGCGGCGCCTACGGCTACAATTCCGCCGCTCCGGCGGACGTCTGGTACGACGGCTACTACGGCCCCTATTCCGAGGGTTACTGGGGCGACGGCGGAGCCTTCTATTTCCGCAGCCAGGACGGCCACGTCTATCGTGACCGCGCGGACCACTTCCGGACCCGCGAATTCCCAGGCGCTCAGCTCTATCACTCACGCCATCATCGTTAGGTCGGGTCCACGTCGCCGGGATGGATGCAAGTCACGCCAACCCGGCGCCCGGCGCCGACAAGGCCCAGACCGGAGGGCGTCGACGCCTTAGGGCCTGGGTCCGGCGCGCGGGTGAGACAGCCAACCGCCTGGCCAGCTCCAAGGTCGCCCGCACCCTCGTCACCCTCGCCATCCTGGCGGTCGCCGCCCTCCTGATCCGCGGCGAGCTCGCCAGCACGAGATTCGCCGATGTCGCGCGCGCCATCACCGGCACGCCCCCGTGGGCGATGGCCCTCTGCGTCGTCTTCACGGCCGCCAGCTATGGCTGCGGAGCCCTGGTCGAATGGTACGCCCTGCGCTTCATCGGCGAGCCGCAGTCGTTCGGGCGCACGGCGGTGGCCGCGGCGGGCTCCAGCGCCCTCTCCATCGCCATGGGCTTCGGCCTCGCCAGCGGCACGGCCGCGCGGCTGCGCTTCTATGCGTTCGCCAAGCTGAACGCGGGCGATGTCGCCAAGATCACCGGCCTCGTCTCGGCCGCGATCTTCATCACCGGCCTGGCGACCCTGGGCCTCGCGGGGCTGTGTGACCTGGGGGCGATCTCCGCACGGCTCCACTGGCCGCTGTGGGCCGTGGGCCTGCTCTCGGCGCTGCTGCTCGGCCTGCTGCCCGGCTGGTTCCTGCTGCTCAAACTTTGGCCCGGGCACCAGGGCCGCGCCCTGCGGGGCGGGGGCGGCGCGCTCTGCCTCGCGGCGGGGATCGGGAACTGGGTGTTCCAGGGCGGGGCCCTGTTCGTGCTTACCGCCCGCAGCCTGGCCGACTTCCCGGCCGTGCTCTCGGCCTTCAGCCTCGGCGCCCTGGTGGGCAGCGTCCTCGGCGTGCCGGCCGACCTCGGCGTGCTTGACGCCGCCGTGCTTGGCTCACGCACGCTCGGCGCGGCGCACCAGACCGCTGCGGCCCTGGTGATCTTCCGGCTGATCTATCAGGCGCTGCCGCTGATCCTGGCGACCGGCGCCCTGATGCTGCGGCCCATGGCCAAGGCGGCGCGCAGGATCGCCAGCTAGGACGGCTTGACCATCCAGCGCGCTGTCAGCAGCGCGCTTACGGCTCCAAGCAGCTGAGCCGCGATGAAGGCGGGCGCCGACGACGGCGCGATGCCGGCGAAGGTGTCGCTCAGGACCCGGGCCACGGTCACCGCCGGATTGGCGAAGGAGGTCGAGGCGGTGAACCAATAGGCCGAGGTGATGTAGAGCCCGACGATCAACGGCGTCGCCTGCGGCCGAAACCGCAGCGAGCCCAGGATCGCGATCACCAGGCCGAAGGTCGCCACGAATTCGGAGAAGGCCTGGGCGGGCCCGGTGCGCAGCTTGCTGGAGACCTCCAGGATCGGCAGCCCGAACATGGCGTGCGCCGTCCATACCCCGACGACCGCGCCGGCCAGCTGGGCCAGGATGTATCCACCGGCCAGGCCCCAGCCGATCTCCCCGCGCATCGCGAAGACCAGGGTCACGGCTGGGTTGAAGTGCGCCCCCGAGAGCGGTCCGAAGACGGTGATGAGCACCACCAGCCCCGCGCCCGTCGCCAGGGTGTTGCCGAGCAGGGCCAGAGCGACATTGCCGCCCGCCAGGCGCTCGCCCATGACCCCGGAGCCAATGACGATGGCGAGCAGCAGCGCCGCGCCCAGAGCTTCGGCGGACAGCCGGCGCGACGTCGAGAAGGCCTCTAGCGGCGGCTCGAGGCTCGCCTGGGCAGGCTCCGCCGTGTCCCGCATCAGCCGACCGGTGCGTCGGCAGGATGGCCGATGTCGTCCAGCCGGCGCTTGAGCGACATCCTGTCCAGCTTGTCGAGCGGGAGGTTCACGAAGATGCCGAGGCGCTGGCTGAGCATCCGGTAGGTGTCCGCGAACGCGAGCGCGACCTCCGCTTCGGATCCCGTCACCGCCGCCGGGTCGGGCAGGCCCCAATGCGCCGTCATCGGCTGGCCGGGCCAGACCGGGCAGACCTCCTGGGCGGCGTTGTCACAGACGGTGAACACGAAATCGAGCTTGGGCGCGCCCGGACCGGCGAACTCCTCCCAGGACTTCGAGCGCATGCCTTCGGTCGGATGGTGCATCTGCTTGAGCAGCGCCAGGGCATGCGGGTTCACCCTGCCGGTCGGCATCGAGCCGGCCGACCAGGCCTTGAAGCGACCGGCGCCGAGCCGGTTCAGGATCGCTTCGGCGAGGATCGAGCGCGCCGAATTGCCGGTGCAGAGGAACAGGACGTTGAGGGGTTCATCGGCCATCGGTCTTCCTCCTTCAGGCGACGCAACAGGCCGCGCGGCTGACGATGCCGGCCAGAGGCGCACAGATGGAGGCGTCGCCCGCGCAGCAATCCTCCATGAGGAAGGCGAGCAGGTCGCGCATGCGCTCGTAGTCGGCGCGGTAGATGATCGACCGGCCCTGCCGCTGGGCGTGGATCAGGCCCGCCCCGCTCAGGATGTTGAGGTTCGCCGACAGGGTGTTGGGCCGGGCGTCGAGCGCGCGGGCGATGTCGCCGGCGGCCATGCCGTCCGGTCCGGCCTTCACCAGCAGCCTGAAGACCTCCAGCCGGCCGGCCAGGGCGAGCGCCGACAAGGCGCCGGTGGCGTGATCCATATCCATATTTCCACGATACTGGAAATATCGAATGATGCAAGCCACGCCTGAAGCCTTGCCGTGGCCGGCAGGCGTGGGTCAGTCTTGCGCCATGGGACACGGGAAGATCCGGGCGGCGACCGAGGCGGATGCGCAATCCGTGCTCGCCATCTACGCTCCCATCGTGCGCGATACGGCGATCTCCTTCGAGGAGAGCCCGCCGACCGTGGACGAGATCATCCAGCGCATGCGGTCGATCCTGCCGACCTATCCCTATCTGGTGTTCGAGGAAGACGGCCAGGTGCTGGGCTACGCCAATGGCCACGTGCACCGAGGGCGTCCGGCCTATCGCTGGTCGGTGGAGACGACGATCTACGTCCGCGAGGATGCGCGGGGCCAAGGCGTCGGCCGCTCGCTATACGCCCGCCTGCTCGACGTGCTGACGCGCCAGGGCTTCCACACCGCCTACGCCGGCATCGCCATGCCCAATCCGGGCTCGGTGGCCGTGCACCAGGCGGTCGGGTTCCGGCCGCTCGGCGTCTTCCCGGAGGTCGGCTTCAAGCAGGGCCGCTGGCACGACGTCAGCTGGTGGTATCGGCCGCTCAACGTCGGCGTTCCCGACGGCGATCCCCTGACCTTTGCGGAGGTGATGCAGGAAGCGTAGGGCGCCGCCGCGTCGGTGAAGCGATTTCGCCGCAGGCCCATGGCTCAGCTGCCGGCGCTTTCGGGCTATATACGAACCTGGGAGTCGGGGCGGCGGACGATATGCGCGCGTATTTTCTTGGCATCGCCGGCGCCGGCATGAGCGCCCTGGCCTCGGTCCTGGCGTCGGATGGCGCCGAGGTCTCGGGCTCGGACGAAGGCGTCTTTCCGCCGATCTCCACCTATCTCGAGCGCCAGAAGATCCCGTTCCACGACGGCTTCGATGCGGCCAAGGTGCCCGAGGGGGTCGACGTCGCCATCGTCGGGACCAGCGCCAAGCTGGGGCTCGGCGAGAATCCCGAGCTGGACGAGCTGATCCGCCGGGGCGTTCCCCGCTACAGCTTCGCCGAATACCTCGGCCGCCACACCCAGGGGCGCGAGAACGTCGTCATCACCGGCAGCTTCGGCAAGTCGACCCTGACGGCCATGTGCGCCAGCTTCCTGGTCCATGCCGGCAAGGACCCGGGCTATTTCATCGGCGCCATTCCGCTGGACCTCGAAGCCACCGGCGCCTCGGGCGGCGACCCGGCCTTCCTGATCGAGGGCGACGAATACATCGTCAGCGCCACGGACCGGCGCTCGAAGTTCCTGCTCTACCACCCCAGCCACCTGATGATCAGCTCGCTGGTGCACGACCACCTGAACGTCTTCCCGACGCTGGAGTCCTACGAGGCGCCGTTCCGGGAGCTGATCGAGCTGTTGCCCGCCGGCGGCAAGCTTGTGTGCGCCGAGGCGCATCCGGCGCTGCATCGCCTGACCCAAGGGCGAGACGTGGTCTGGTACGGCCTCAAGCCGGGCTGCGACTATTTCGCCGAGGACATCCAGATCGGCGAAACCACCCGCTTCGACCTGCGCACGCCCGAGGGCGCTCGCCTCGCGCTCTCGACCCAGCTGCTCGGCCTGCACAACATCGAGAACATCGTGGGCGCCTCGGCCCTGCTGCTCGAGCTCGGCCTGATCGAACCCGAGGCGCTGGAAGAGGTCGCGCCCAGGTTCCGCGGCGTCGCCCGGCGGCTGGACAAGAAGACCGCGCCTCGCGCGCGCCGGCCTACGAAGGCTTCGGCTCGTCCTACGAGAAAGCCCGTTCGGCGATCGAGGCCATGCAGCTGCACTTCCCCTCCCGGCCGCTGGTGGTGGTGTTCGAGCCCCACACCTTCAGCTGGCGCAACCGTGAAGGTCTCAGCTGGTACGACACCGTGTTCGACGGCGTGGATCGTGTGCTCCTGCTGCCGCCGCCGGGCCATGGCGCCTCCAGCCACGACCAGCTCAGCCAGGACGAGATCGCCAGCCGCATCGGCGCCGCCGGCGTGAAGGCCACCAAGATCTCGGGTCGCGACGACGCCCTGTCGGACCTGAAGTCCACCCTCAAGGGCGACGAAGCCATCCTGCTGCTGTCCTCCGGCCCCCTGGCGGGCCTTGCGGACGCCCTGCCCCCCATGTTGGACGACAGCTTCAGCTAGAGCGGGACGCATCAACTTAACGCGCGAATGATTGCGCGCCGCGGGCCCGGCGGGCTAGGCTCGCACCATTAGAATGCCAGACAAGACCTCCGGCGGGATCGGAGGCGTCCCCAGGAGGACAGTTCGATGCACGTCGGAATCGCGAGCGGCTTCGCCAACCACACCAATGTTCCGGATCGGCAGTTCATCCGCGAGGAGATGACGCAGCTGTTGCTCGCCGCCGAGCTGGGCTTCGAGTCCATCTGGATGACCGAGCACCACTTCTCGGAATATTCGATCTCGCCGAACCCCCTGCAATACCTGACCTGGCTGGCCGCCAAGACCAAGGTCCGCTTAGGCACCCAGGTGGTCGTGGTTCCGTGGCGCGATCCGGTGCGCCTCGCCGAAGAGATTGCGGTGCTCGATCACGTCTCCGACGGCCGGGCCATCATCGGCTTCGGCCGTGGCCTGGCCCGCAAGGAATACGAGGGCCTGCGCGTCGACCAGAACAAGGCGCGCCAGCTGTTCGACGAGATCGTGCCGATGGTCATCGACGCCTTCGAGACCGGCTACATCGAGGGCGGCGAGATCTTCAAGCAGCCCCGCCGCGAGATCCGGCCGGCGCCGTTCAAGTCGCTGAAGGGCCGGGTGTTCTGCGCCGCGGGTTCGCCCGCGTCGATGGTGTCGGCGGCCAAGCTGGGCCTGGGCCGGCTCTATCTCGGCCAGCCGATGGTCGGCGGGGGCAGCTCGGGCCCGATCCGCCGCAACGATGGCGAGGCCGCTGGCCCCGCCCGTCCGTTCCAGCCGCAGGACCCGACCGCGCACAAGGAGCCGCCCGGCCAGAAGCTCCCGGCGCGCACCGACGGGATCGATCCCGCCAACGCCCAGTCGGCCGAGGACGCCTGGCTGGAGGCCTGGAAGGAAGCCCATCCGGGCGTGACGCCGGTGGCGCCCTTTGCTTCGAACCTGGTGTTCATCGACGAGAGCGCCGACAAGGCCATGGAGCTCTGCCGCGTCTACGCCGCCAACACCTTCCGCGCGGCGGTCAAGAACTACGAGCTGACCTCCAGCCACCACGGCGGCATCAAGGGCTACGAGGCCTACAAGAACATCACCATGACCGAAGA
>CAZTMF010000164.1:0-6935 GCA_964614675.1 uncultured Caulobacteraceae bacterium
TCGCCGCCAGCAACGGCGTGGTCTATATCCTGCCCGACACGCGGCCGTTGGAGCAGGTGTTCGCCGGGCTCGCCCCGCCGGCCAGCGCCGACGCACAGAGGCCAATGGCGTCAGGCCCGGAAATCAAACACTTCGGCGACTGACTTGATCTCCGGCAATATGTAGACGACGCCGCTGGTCTTCAGGAACAACGGATGGATGACCGTGTCGTAGAACGCGTTCGGCACGTTGATGCAGCCGAAGGTGATCCGATGGTCCCGCGGCGTGGTTGACGCCATCCGCTGCAGCCGGCCCTCCTGGCTGGCGGCCGGCGATAGGCGATGCAGGGCCAGGGCGCTGGCGTAGTCCACCCACAGGATATCCTGCTTTCCCAGGCCGTATCCCAGCGAGGCCACGAAGCGCCCCGCCGGCGTGGTGCGCTCCTCGGGGCGGATGTCGGCCAGCTTCTTGTCGCCGACGCCGGGCGCGGAGTCGTCGCCGCGGGCGAGCCCAAGCAGGACCGCGCTGTCTCCGACGAGCGCGCCACGGGCATCGAACACGAAGACCATGGCGGCCTTCTTGTCGACGACCACGAAGGGCATGCCGTGATTGTCGCCCGTCGCGGTGACCCGCCCGACAATCTGTCTCGCCTCGTCGGAAGCCGCGCCGGCCAGGAGCCTTTCCTCGGCGTGCAGCGGAACAGCGGCGAACAGTCCCGCCGCCAGGGCCGCGGCGGCCCATCCGCGCAGTTTTCGAGATTGCATTTCTGACACTGGCGGGCTCCACGCGTGCGGCCCGAAAGTCGGTCCGCGCCGCCAAGGCGCTGCAACATCGCGGCCGCCCAATCCGGCGGGATTCGGCGCACTGCGTCTCGCAGCGGGACTCCAGGCGCTTGCTGGACGCTTGGCTGTCTCCCTTGAGTTCGCCGCGTTAGGATGGCCTGGGGGACAACATCATGAACCGGATCGTCCTGACGGCTGCCGCGGCGCTGTTCGTCGCCGCGCCCGCCCTGGCCAACGACAGCTCCGCCGAGCTCAGGCAGGGCGGCCTCGTGCTGGTGCGCAACCCGGGCGTGGAGATGCGCTCGGAGGACCTCTTCATCTCGCCGACGGCGGTGAAGGTCCGCTACCGCTTCCTGAACACCACCGGCCGCGACCAGCATGTGACGGTGGCCTTCCCGATGCCGAACATCACCGTCGAGGGGCCCGACGACAATATCTCGATCCCCACCGAGGATCCCGAGAACTTCCTAGCCTTCTCCACCCGGGTCGACGGTCGGCCGGTCGCGGCGCGGATCGAGCAGCGGGTGTTCTCGAAAGGCGTCGACCAGACCGCCTATCTGAGGTCGCTGCACGTACCGCTCGCGCCGCAGCTCAAGGCTGCCGGCGAGGCGCTCGACCGGCTGCCCAAGGCTGTCCAGCGGCATCTGTTGAAGATCGGCCTCGCCATTCCCGACGACTTCGATGCCGGCAAGGGCTGGGAGCATCACCTGCAGCCCACCTGGACGCTGCACACCGCCTACTACTGGGACCAGGTCTTCCCCGCCGGCCGCGAGCTTTCGGTCGAGCACGACTACACCCCGAGCGTCGGAGCGACCTCGGGCACCTCGCTGGAGGCGGACTGGTTCCGCACCTCGCCGGACTACAAGCGGGTCAAGGACAAATACTGCATCGACGAGGCCTTCCTGGCCGCCGTCGCCAAGGCCAAGCGCGCCGCGGGACCGCAACGCCAGGCCTTCTTCGAGAAGCGCATCGACTATGTGCTGTCTTCGGGCGCCAACTGGAAATCCCCCATCGCCGACTTCCGGCTGGTGGTCGACAAGGGCCGCCCGGACGCCCTGGTCAGTTTCTGCATGGATGGGGTGACGAGGCTCGATGGCGCCCGCTTCGAGGTCCGCAAGACGGCGTTCAGGCCTCGCCGCGACCTTTCGATCCTGATCCTCGAGCCAGCGCCGGCGAACTAGGGCGGATTACTCCGCGATCGCCGCGACGCGTTCGGTCAGGCCCCTCAGGCCGAGGAGGACGCTGGAACGGTCCGCGCCCGGGTCGGGATAGCGCAGCAGGCGGAAGGCCGAGAGGTAGACCTCCACCGCCGCCTGGTTCCACTTGGCGCGGGTGCGCAGCCGGTCCACCAGCTCGCACAGGCAGAAGGCGGCCTCGCCCAGTTCCTTCAGGCTGAACGAACCGGCCACCGCCAGCACGTCGTTGGCCAGGTCGTAGATCTCGTGCTTGGTCTCGTCGGGGGGTTGGCGCCCGCCCTCGGCGCAAAGCCGCTCCATCTCCTCGATCTGGCCGTCCATGGCCTTCAGGCATTCCATCTGGATCGAGTCCAGGTTCTTGCCCGCCTGATCGAGGGCCTCGCCGAGCCGGACCCCGCCGGGCTCCTTCACCATTTTGCCGAGGCGGTTCTCCCAAGCGATGAACGTCGCCGAACTCATGCCGCCTCTCCGCCTTGCGCTTCATTCGGCTCTGCGGCCGCTTCGGACTCGGCCGAGACCGAGACTCCTTCTGGTGGATCGTTGTGACGCCGCCCGGCCATTCCCGCCGGCGGGCCGGTGTCATGGAAGCGCCGATCGGGGCCGATGTAGTTGCCGCAGTTCACGAACGGCCGCTTTTCGCGCGCGATCCAGATGATCCGCTCGAGCATCGACTGGGGACTGACGGGCTTGGCCAGCACGATGTTGGCGCCGCAATCGCGCGCCTTTTCCACCTGCGAGCGCTGGGTGTGTCCGGTGATCAGCACCACCGGGGTGAAGGAATTGGGCTGGAGGTTCGAGCGCCTCAGCCAGTCGATGAAATCGAAAGCCGGCGATTCGCGAAGATTGGCGTTCACCAGGATCATGTGGAGCTCGGACTCCTTGACCAGGTCCTTCGCCTCCTCGCCCGTGGTGCAGCGGAAGAACCGGCGCGCGCCGAAGCCCATGCAGATCTGGGCCAGGATGTTCCCGCCTTCCGGATGGTCATCCAGAAGGAGGATCCGAGCCTTCTCCAGATTGATCCAGGCCTTGGGATCGAGTTGGGCCATCCTGCCGTCCGCTCCACCGCCGTTCTGGCGTAGGGACGGCTCATTCGCCTATCCCAGGGTGGCTGACTGTTGAGGATTTCAAGTAAAGATCGGATTAACCCCCCAGCTCAGGTTGAGCGTCCTGGCCACCTTCGCGGAGGCTGTGCGCCGATGCCGCTGGACAGCCGCGCCCGCGGCCCTTTAGCAACCTCTCGGAAACGCCAGGGAGCCCGTCGATGGCCAAGACCGAGAAGCCGACCGTCGAGGAGCGCCTCGATGTCCAGGAGCTGTTCGCCAAGTACTGCTGGGCGCTGAACACCGGCGACGAGCAGGGGTACCTCGATCTGTTCGCGGAGGGCGGCTGGGTGGACCACAAGCCGCAGGGCAAGTGCCAGGGCCCCGAGGCCATGCGCAAGCTGCTGAACCAGATCTGGTACGGCACGGCGTACAATTACCTGGGCCGCCAGCACCTGCCGAACAACTTCATCCTGACCAGGGAGGGCGACGCGATCCGGGTGAAGGCCTACTGGACGATCACCCGGTTGGAGCAGGCCTTCAACAAGTTCGAACTGTTCATCCAGGGGCACTGGGACGCCCTGTGCGTCCGGGACGGCGACGACTGGAAATTCGCCGAACTCACGGCGACCCACTGGTTCCGCGAGACCGCGCCCTGGGTGGGCAAGGCAGATGAGGTCAGGCTGGAGCGGAAGCTGCCTTGGGGGTGAAGGCGAGCGAACGGCCCCAAAACAGCCGATATCCTCTGCTCTGATAACCTGACGATCTGTCGGGGATACTGAGACTTGCTCGCCATCGCCGTGGCCGCGCTGCTGCCGGCCCTCCCTCAGCTGCCGCCGATCACCCGCGCTCCGCAGAACACCTCTGTCGACCGCTCCGGCGAAGTGCTGGGCGTGCGCGGCGGCGCCGCCGCGCCGCCTGTGAACCTGGACCGGCTGCCCGCCTATGTGCCCGCGGCCTTCGTCTCCATCGAGGACAAGCGGTTCTACGAGCACGGGGCCGTCGACCCCATGGGCATCGCCCGCGCCCTGATGACCGACCTCGCCCAGGGCCGCACCGCCCAGGGCGCCTCGACCATCACCCAGCAGCTGGTCCGCAACCTGTTCCTGACCAACGACCAGACGATGGAGCGCAAGACCCAGGAGATCCTGCTCTCCATGCAGATGGAGCAGCGCTACTCCAAGAAGCAAATCCTCAGCCTCTATCTCAGCCGGGTCTATTTCGGCTCGGGCGCCTACGGCATCGAGGCGGCCTCGCGGCGGTTCTTCGACAAGCCCGCCGAGCGCCTCACCCTTCGCGAGGCGGCGGCCCTGGCCTCGGTCCTGAAGTCGCCCTCCGGCTACAGCCCCGTCGAGCAACCCGACGCGAACGAGGACCGGTCCCGCCTGGTGCTCGACGCCATGGTGCAGACCCGCGCCATCACCCCGGCCCAGCGCGCCCGCGCCCTGGCACGGCCGCTGAAGGTCTACCGCGAGGACCCCAACGCCCCGGCGCAGTACTTCGTCGACTGGGCCGACCAGCAGACCCGCAGGATCATGGGCGCGCCCAAGCAGGACCTGGTGGTCCAGACCACCCTGGACGCCGCCATGGAGGACGCCGCCGACCGCGCCGCGGACCAGATCTCCAGCCGGGACCGCGAGGGCGCGGGCCTCCAGAGCGCCCTGGTGGCGCTGGATGGCGAGGGCGCGGTCAGAGCCATGATCGGCGGCGACAGCTATGTGCCGAACGGCTTCAACCGTGCGGTCCAGGCCCGCCGCCAGGCCGGCTCGGCGTGGAAGCCCTTCGTCTACCTGACCGCCATGGAGACGGGCCTGACGCCCGACACCCAGGTGATCGACCAGCCGATCACCATCTCGGGATGGTCGCCGCGCAACCACACCGACGCCTTCATGGGGCAGATCACCTTGACCACGGCCCTGGCGGATTCGGTGAACACCGTGGCCGCCCAGGTCGCCGACCAGGTCGGCCGCGACAAGGTGGCCTCCACCGCCCGCCGGCTTGGCATCTCGACCCCGATCAACATCGATCCCGCCATGGCGCTGGGCACCTCCCAGGTGACCCCGCTGGAGATGGCCGCCGCCTACGGCGCCTTCGCCAATGGCGGCGTGAGGGTGACGCCCTATGCGATCCAGAGGATCACCGCCGCCTCCGGGACGGTGGTCTGGAGGAGGCCCGCCGACCGTCCGGCCCAGGTGATCGCCAATCCGCCGCTCGGCGAGATGGACGACATGCTGCGCGAGGTGGTGGCCCACGGCACCGGGACCCACGCCGCCATCAAGGGCTACGACATCGCCGGCAAGACCGGCACCACTTCCGACAGCAAGGACGGCTGGTTCTGCGGCTTCACCGGCGGCTTTTCAGCCTGCGCCTGGATGGGCCGGGACGACGCCCAGCCAGTGGCCGGCCTGGCCGGCGGCGGCCCGCCCGCCCGACTCTGGCGCGCCTTCATGGTGAGCGCCCTGCCGAGGGCTGGCGCCACCGCCATCCCGCTGGGCCCGGCCGCGCCGGTTCAGGCGCCGCCGCTGCCGCCGACCATCCTGGCCTCGGCCGGACCCCAGCCGGGGGTTCCCGCGGCACAGCCCTCGGGCATCGACCGGGCGCTGGACTCGCTCCTGAGCTCGTCGCCTTCCGCGCAGGACTCTGGAGAGCTTCCGCCCTTCTGACGCGCCGGCCGCAAGCTTCGGAACGATCTCGCGGCGCTTGGGTGGTAGAACGGCGGGCATGGACGCATCCGGCATCCTGGTTTTCGAGACCCCCATCGGCCCTTGTGGCCTCGCCTGGGGCGAGCGCGGCCTGATCGGCGTCAGCCTGCCCGAGCGTGACGCCGAAGCGGTGCGCGGCCGGCTGCAGGGCCGCTTCCCCGAAGCGGGGGGCCGCGAGCCGCCGACCGAGGTGCTCGATGCACGGGACCGGATCCTGGCCCTGCTGTCGGGCGAGGCGGCCGACCTTTCGTCCATCCGCCTGGACCTGGACCGCGTGGGCGAGTTCGAGCGGCGGCTCTATGCGGTGGCGCGCGCCATCCCACCGGGAGAGGTCATGACTTATGGCGAGATCGCGGGCCGCCTCGGCGAGCCCGGCGGGGCCCAGGCCGTGGGCCAGGCCATGGGCCGCAACCCCTGGCCGATCGTGGTACCCTGCCACCGCGTGGTCGGTTCGAATGGCAAGCTCGGCGGCTTCTCCGCGCCCGGCGGGGTGAAGACCAAGCTCCGCATCCTCGAGATCGAAGGGGCCCTGAAGCCCGAGACCCTGCCCCTATTCGGCGGCGGCTAAGGCCCGAGCGGTCCGGAACGCCGGCGCCCAAATCCCGAGCGCCCACTGTGCTTTCATGGAAACTCTTAGCAGCTTTCAGGAAATATCGCCGTGCTGCGGCGCAGCGCCGGGTTGTGCGTCGCGGGGGTCGTCGGCATATAGCGGCTTCGTTGGAAGGGCCGCCGACGGGCGTTCGGCGTGTTCGCCCCCTGCCTCGGATGCACCTCGGACGGACGCCGCGCCCGCCCCGAGAACCTGCGCGCCGAGCCACAAGGAGCACCAAGATCCGTGAGTGATGCCGCGTTCGCCGAATCCGGGGCCACGCCGGCCTGGGCCGCCACCCTCCACGAGGAGACGGTGCTCTGGGTCAAGCACTGGACCGACAAGCTGTTCAGCTTCGCCCTGAGCCGTCCGCCCAGCTTCCGCTTCCGCTCGGGCGAGTTCGTGATGATCGGCCTGCCGGTGAACGGCAAGCCGCTGCTTCGCGCCTATTCGATCGCCAGCCCGCACTACGACGAGGAACTGGAATTCCTGTCGATCAAGGCGCCTGGCGGCGCCCTCACGACGCGGCTGCAGCACATCCAGCCGGGCGACAAGGTGCTGCTCGGCAAGAAGCCCACCGGGACCCTGGTGCTGGACGCCCTGAAGCCCGGCAAGCGGCTGTTCCTGATCTCGACCGGCACGGGCCT
>CAZTMF010000165.1:0-6932 GCA_964614675.1 uncultured Caulobacteraceae bacterium
CGGCTTCACCAGCCGGGAAGGGGAAGGGTCGACCTTCTGGCTCGACGTTTCCGCGCCGGTCGCCGAGGCGGCCGTGATCCCCGAGCCGTCCTCGGATGCGGCGTCGTCCGCGCCGCTGGAAGGCCTGCGGATCCTGGTGGTCGAGGACAATCCGACCAATCGGCTGGTGGCCGGCAAGATCCTCGAAGGGCTCGGCGCCTCGGTCGCGAGCGCGGAGGACGGGGCCCTGGGCGTCCAGGCGGTGGCGGGCGAGTGCTACGACCTGGTCCTCATGGACATCCAGATGCCCGAAATGGACGGCTTCGAGGCGACGCGGCGCATCCGTGCGCTGGGCGACGCGGCGGCCGCCACGCCGATCATCGGCCTGACCGCCAACGCCCTGGCACATCAGCGCGTCGCCTATCTGGAAGCCGGCATGGACGGGGTGGCGGCCAAGCCGATCTCGCCCGCCGACCTGATCGCCGAGATCGCCCGCGTGCTCAACGGTCCCCGCCGCCAGGCGCCGGCCGAAGAGTGCAGAGTCAGCGCCTAGCGCGCCGGCGCTGCGCTTCGGAGATGTCGTAGCAGGCGCTTTTCATGAAGTTGTAGTAGGAGGTCGGGCCCGCGCCTTGGCGGTCGAGGGCCGCCTTGGCGGTCGCGCGCCCGGTCTCGACCTCGGCGGCCGCCAGATTCAGCGCCGTCGGCTGATCCAGACCCCTGTCCATCTCCAGTCGGGCCACGGCCTCGTTGAGCATGGAGATGCCCGTATCCTTCGACCGATCGGCTTCCTTCTTCTGGTTGCGATCCATGTCGTAGGCGTAGGCGGCGCCGAACATGCCGGCGCACTGGGCCTCCATCTGCCAGAATGGTTTGCCGACATCGCTCTCGATCAGGGCGGTGGCGTCCGCCTTCGACAGCACTAGGTCGTCGGCCAAAGCCGGCGCGGCGATTGCAGCGACCGCAGTCGCCAGAGCGGCCGCCATCGTTCTACGGATGGTCATCCCGAACTCCTCCCTCGCCCAAATCTGCGATGGACCGTCGCCAGAAGCAACTCGCAGATCGTCTCGGGGGAATCCGGCCGAGAATCAGAGGACGTCAGCCCCGGTTGACGGAGGTCTCACGGGCCCCGGTCGCGGCCTTGCCGGGCTTCATGAACTTCACCAGCACGCGCTGGCCGATCAGGAAAGGCGCGGCGTCGGCGGAGACCACCACCACGACCACCCGTTCGTCTGTCCGCTCGGTCGGATCGTCGGACTGCAGCTTGCGGGCGCCGAACATCCTGGCCCGGCGCAGCACCTTGCCGACGAAGATCTTGCTCTCGTCGGCCTCAGGCGTGAGCTCGGCTTCCTGACCGATGTTCACGGTGGGCAGGGCGGCCTCGGGGATCTCGGCTCTGACTATGCGGGGCGTGTTCGGCTCGAGGTCGAACATGTCGGAGACGTTCAGGGTCGAGGCGCCTGCGCCCGGATTGGCATAGCGGCGGACGATCCGCCCATCGGCGGGGGCGCGGATGTAGGTGAGCTCGAGGTTGTAGCGCGCCTGGGCCAGCTGGGCGGTGACGGTGGCGATCGCCGCGCGCTGGCTGTCCAGCGCGGCCTGGGCGGAGGCCACGGTGTCCTTGGCCTTGTCCAGGGCCTGGACGGCGACGAAGCTCGAAGGCGCCAGGCGCTGGAGGCGGGCATATTCCCGCTCCCCGGCGCGCATCTGCACCTGGAGCGATTCGACCTGCGCCTTAGCCTGGGCGAGGTTCGCGGCGGCGGTCTGGGCCGCCAGGCGCGGCTGATCGTCCTCGAGGCGGGCCAGGACCTCGCCCTTCTTGACCACATCGCCTTCCTGGACGGACACCTCGCGCACGATCCCCGCCGTACGGGCCGCCACCTGGATGACGCCGCCCTCGACGTCGGCCTTCCCGCTGGCGATGGCGGCGTAGGGCGTGTCCAGCGGACGCGCCTTGGCGACCGCCTCGGCGCGGGCCTTCTGGGTCTGCATGCGGCTCAGCGTCAGACCGCCGATCGCCACGACGATCACGGCCAGGGCGGTGAGCCAGAACCCGACTTTCCGGAACATGGTCATGAAGCCTCGATGAGCGCCGGCGGTCCGCCCGCGGCGCTGGTGGGAGCCGATTCCAGGATCTGCCCGTCTTCCAGGTGGATGACGCGGTCGGCATAGACTTCCAGCCGAACGTCATGGGTGACGCAGATCACCGCCGCGCCGTGTTCCTTGGCGGCCTGGTGCAGCAGGCGCATGACGACCTGTCCGTTCTCGCCGTCCAGGGCCGAGGTCGGCTCGTCGGCGAAGATCAGCTGCGGCGACTTGGCAAGGCAGCGGGCGATGGCGACCCTCTGCTTCTCGCCGCCGGAGAGCTCCGACGGGCGCTGGTTCATCCGCGGCTTCATGCCGACCTCGGTCAGCGCACGCATGGATCGCTCGCGCGCCTCGCGGCGCGGCACGCCCTGATATTTCAGCACCACCTCGACCTGCTGCAGGGCGGTGAGGGCGGGGAACAGGTTGAAGCCCTGGAAGACGAAGCCGCAGTGGTCGAGCCGGAAACGGTCGATCTTGCCCTCGGGCAGTTTCCAAAGGTTCTGGCCGAGCGCGTTGACCTGACCCTCATCGGGGCGGAGCAGGCCCGACATGCAGGCCATCAGGGTCGACTTGCCCGATCCGGACGGCCCCATGACCAGGGACAGCTCGCCATGGCTGGCCTCGAAGTCGACGTGCTTGAGCACCTCGATCTTGGAGCGGCCGCTCTTGAAGGCCTTGACCATCCCTTGGGCGTGCAGGGCGTTGCGGCTCATCGGAGAAGATCCGCGGGCTGGCTCTTCTTCAGAATGCCCAGAGAAAGCAGGCCCGAGCCGAGGGCGATGATCATCAGGAGCGCCACCGCCATGACGATGTATTCGGGCGGGAAGGCCATGGGCACGCCGCCGGCCTTGCCGAGCTGGGCGACGCCCCAGACGAAGACGCCGGTCGCCAGCAGACCCACCACCCCGACCCAGAAGGCCAGCTCCAGCACCACCTTGCGCAGAGAGCCCACCGAGACACCGAGCGCGCGCAGGGATGCGAATTCCTTGATGTTGGCCAGGATCGCGCCGCGCAGGGTCTGCCAGGTGATGCCGACCCCGATGCAGAAGCCGAGGATGATGGTGAAGTTCATCATCAGGCCGATGATCTGCTCCTTCATCAGGGCCTTGTCGTTGGCGTCCGCCAGCTCCTTCTTGGTCCAGGCGCGGAATTGGCCCTTGCCCATGGCGTTCAGCTGGTCGCGCACCTCGATGACGCGCTTCGGATCCCGGATGCGCACGAGCAGGGGGCCGGTTCGGTCGGGGCTGGGCGGCTGGCCGATCAGGCTGAGGCTGCCGCGCGACAGGATCAGCATCGGCCGGTTCACATTGGCGTAGTTGTGCAGCAGCGCGCGGATCTTCACGACGTGGCCGTTCAGGATGGCCTTGTCGCCCAGTTTGACCCCGAGCGCCTTTTGCGCCGTCTCGTCGATCACCACGGAGAAGGGGACCGACAGGGCCTGGCGGATGTCCTGGCCGTAGTCGGTCGGCCAGGTCACCGCGCCAGGGTCCAGGTCCACCGCCATCAGCTGCACGTAGTTCTGCTTCACCTTTTCCCCGCCCTTGGGGAAATTGCGGAACATCGCGCCGGAACCGGCCATGTCGGAGACCTGGACCACCTGCGGGTGCAGGTAGATCAGCGGCATGATCCGGCGGGGCAGGCTGGCGTCGTCGTTCATCAGGCTCTCGGCCCTGGGCGCGATGACGAAGATGTCCGCGGGCGACCGGTCGATGGTCGCGGTGAACGACTTGCCGATGCCGACGAACATGCCGACCTCGGCGAGGATCAGCAGGCCCGAGAAGGCGAGCGCGATCACGGCGGCCAGATATCGCCGCCATTCGTAGATCAGGGTCGCAAGCGCAAGCGACACCGGTACCTCCTCGCCCCTGTGGCGGGGTTGTCGCGCCGCCACCCACAGAGGGCCAGTTAATTCGCGGTAACAGGCGGGAGCGTGGCGGAGCGCCGTCTGGAGCCCTAGCCGGGCAGGGTGACCGTGGCCCGAAGGCCCCCCAGAGGGCTGCGGTCCAGCACCACGTCGCCGCCGTGGCCACGGGCGACGTCGCGGGCGATGGCGAGGCCCAGGCCCACGCCCTTGGCGTTCTGGTTGCGCGCCTCGTCGTCGAGCCGCTGGAACGGCCGGAAGGCGTCCTCGTAGCGATCGGGCGCTATGCCGGGACCGTCGTCGTCGACGGTGATCTCGACGCGGCCGGCAGGCGCGGCGGCGGCGCGGACCGTCAGGTGCGAGCCGTGGGCGGCGGCGTTCATCACCAGATTGACCAGCGCGCGCTTGACCGCGTTCGGCCGGACCACCGCCGAGAGCGCGGGGTCCGCCTCCAGTTCGACCTCGGCGCCGGCCCGCCGCGCGCCCTCGCAGATCTCCGCCAGCAGGGGCGCCAGCGGCACGGGCTCGGCGTTCTCGCCGGCCTCGCCGCGCGCAAAGGCCAGGTACTCGTCGATCATGTGCTCCATCTCGGCCACGTCGCCGCTCATGGCCTTCACCCGGGCGCTCGGCTTGGCCAGCGCCAGCTCAAGCTTCAGCCGGGTGAGGGGTGTCCTGAGGTCGTGGCTGACTGAGGCGAGCAGGGCGGTGCGCTGGTCGATGTAGCGCTGGATGCGCGTCTTCATGGCGATGAAGGCGCTGGCGGCCTGCCGCACCTCCGTCGCGCCGTGGGGTCGGAAGTTGGGCACGTCCACCCCCCGGCCGAAGGCCTCGGCCGCCGCGGCCAGGCGTTCGATCGCGCGCACCTGGTTGCGGATGAACAGCACCGCCACCGCGGAGAGCAGCAGGGTAGCGCCGGCCAGCCACATGACGAAGGCGCCGGCCTGGGCCGCCACGGCGCGGTCGCGCGGCGCCAGGACCCGCAGCACGCCCTGCGGAAGCTGTACGCGGATGTCCACGTAGGCGGGGTAGCGGGTGGTGTCGAACCAGAACGGCCGGTCCAGTCGCTCGGTCAGGGCGCGGCGAAGCGGCCGGTCGACCTGGGCGGTGAAGAAGGCCCTGCGCCGCTCGGTGGGCAGGGTCTTGCCGGGCTGCCAGGCGAAAGACAGGTCCATGTAGCGCTCCGCCTCCTGCTGCAGGCGGACGAAATGGCCGGGGGCGGGATCGGACTCGTAGCTCTGGGTCAGGGCGGCGACGTCGCCCGCGAGGCTGTCGGCCAGGCGGTCGGTCACGGTCTCCCAGTGCGCCTCGAAGAAGGCCCAGGTCACGGCCCCCTGCATCAGGGCGATGGGCAGGACGATGATCAGCAGCGAGCGGCCGAACAGCGAGCGGGGCAGCCAGCGCTTGAACTGCCGCGGCCAGATCCACCGCCCGATGCGGCTGAGGCGGGGGGCGGACATCAGTCGGGCGCCAGCATGTAGCCGACCCCCCGCACGGTCTGCAGGTAGCGGGGGTTCCTGGGATCCGCCTCGATCTTGCGGCGCAGGCGGGTGACCTGGATGTCGACGGCGCGGCCCGCGGCGTCGCCCTGGCCCGATCCCAGCATGTGCCGTTCGACCGGCGCATTGGGCGCGCGGGCCAGCCGCTTGAGCAGCTGGGCCTCCGCCTCGGTCAACCGCACCGGCTCCTGGTCGCGGAACAGCTCGCCCCGCTCGGCGTCGAACAGGCAGCGTCCGAGCGACAGGCGCTTGGAGACCGCCGATTGGGCGCCGGTTCGCCGCAGGATCGCGGCGATGCGCAGCACCAGCTCCTGAGGCTCGAAGGGTTTGGCCAGATAGTCGTCGGCGCCCAGGCTCAGGCCCTCGATCCGGTCGGTGGGCTGGTCGCGGGCGGTCAGGATCAGGACGGGCGTGCGGCCCTTCTGGCCGGGCTGGCCGCGCAGCCAGTGGGTCAACTGGAAGCCGCTCTCGCCGGGCATCATCACGTCCAGCACCAGGAGGTCGACGTCGAACAGCTCCAGAACCCGGCGCGCGGCCACGGCGTCGGCGGCGGTGGTGACCCGGAAGCCTTCGCGGGTCAGGTATCGCTTGATCAGGTCGCGGATGCGGTCGTCGTCGTCGACGATCAGGAGGTGGGCCGCTTCGGTCAGGTTCCGCCGGGGCATGCTCTAGATCTCCGGCTCCGGACGGCCGATGGCGATCCGGCCCCCGGCCAGGGCGGACAGGATGCGCCTCGAACCAGCCACCGCGTCGAGGCCGCCGGCGCGATAGGCCCTCGCGAGCAGCGACCTCAGCCGCTCGGAGACGCGCGCCTCGACCCCCGCCCCGTCCTTGGTGAGCCGTGCGGGCTTGCGCCTGGCGTCGGCTTCCCCGGACGCCTTCTCGACCAGGCCCAGCCTGGCCAGATCGGCCAGGGTCCGGCTCGCGCCCTGCTTGGAGAGGGCGGTCAACCGCGCCAGCTCGCGCACGCCCAGGCCCGGTCTGCGCTTCAGCAGGAACAGGGTGCGGTAATGGCTGCGTCCCAGGCCCTTGGCCTCGCCTTCGAGCGCGGCGTCTACCGCCGCCCACAGCGTCGCTTCCGCCAGAAGCAAGAGCTCGAGGCCGGCGTCCAGCTCCTCCTCGCGGAGGATCAGCCTGGGATCGGGAAGGCCGGTCATCCCGCGCGGGCCCTCATGGCCGTCGGGTTGACGCTCTGCGCCCGGCGGTTTCTAAGAACCCGGCGAAAGGAGGCCCTCATAAATGTCCCTCGTTCCCTTCGACGACCGCGACGGCTGGATCTGGTTGGACGGCGAACTCGTCCCCTGGCGCGAGGCGAAGGTGCACGTACTGACGCACGCCCTGCATTATGCGTCCTGCGTGTTCGAAGGCGAGCGCATGTATGACGGCGAGATCTTCAAGCTGACCGAACACAACGAGCGCCTGTTCCGCTCGGCCGAGATCCTGGACTTCCAGATTCCGTTCACGGTGGCCGAGATCGACGAGGCCTGCAAGCAGACCGCCGCCAAGAACGG
>CAZTMF010000166.1:0-6907 GCA_964614675.1 uncultured Caulobacteraceae bacterium
CATCGTCGTCATCGACGGCGGCAAGATCGCTTCGGTGCTCCCGGGAGACGCACCGCCTCCGGCCGGCGCGACCGTGATCGATCTGACCGGCAAGACGGTGATCCCGGGCCTGGTCGGCATGCACGACCACCTGTTCTACATCGCCCGGCCGAATCTGGACGCCGGCGGCCACGCCGACGAGCCGATCCTGGCGCCGCAGATGAGCTTCTCCTCGCCGCGCATGTACCTGGCGGCGGGCGTCACGACCCTGAGGACCACCGGCAGCGTCGAGCCCTACGCGGACCTGGGCCTCAAGCAGCAGATCGATGCCGGCGAGCTGCCCGGGCCGCACCTGGACGTCACCGGCCCCTATCTGGAGGGGCCGGGCAGCCCCTTCATCCAGATGCACCAGCTGAAGGACCCCGAGGACGCGCGCCGCACCGTGGCCTTCTGGGCCGACCAGGGGGCGACCTCGTTCAAGGCCTATATGTTCATCACCCGCCCGCTCCTGAAGGCGGCCATCGAAGAGGCGCACAAGCGCGGCCTGAAGGTCACGGGCCACCTCTGCGCGGTGACCTATCCCGAGGCGGTCGAGCTCGGCATCGACGACCTGGAGCACGGATTCTACGTCAACACCCAGCTCGATCCCGGCAAAAAGCCGGACGTCTGCCCGGACAGCGAGGGCGATCCGACCATCGACGCCATGACCCCGCAGACGCCCGAGGGTCAGGCGCTGATCCGCCTCTTGATCAGCCATCACGTGGCGATCACCTCGACCCTGCCGGTGTTCGAGCAGCCGCTGCCCGAACGCGCGCCCCTCAACGCCAAGGCTATGGCCACGCTCTCGCCCCAGGCGCTGGAGGCCTATCTCTATTCCCGCAACCGGGCCGCCTTCCGCTCGGCCCAGCGGCACGACGAACTGGTGCTCCAGCTCAAGAACGACTTCGCCATGGAGCATGCCTTCGCGATGGCTGGCGGTCTCCTGCTCGCGGGCCCCGATCCCACCGGCAACGGCGGCGTCATCCCGGGCTTCGCCGACCAGCGGGAGGTCGAGCTGCTGGTCGAGGCCGGCTTCACGCCCGAGGAGGCGATCCGCGTCGCCAGCTACAACGGCGCGCTGTTCATGGGCCTGGACAGCCGCATCGGCTCCATCGTCCCTGGCAAGGACGCCGATCTCGTGGTCGTGACTGGCGACCCCGCCAAGCGCATCGCCGACATCGAGAACGTCGAGACCGTGTTCAAGGACGGCGTCGGCTACGACCCGGCGGCCCTGCTGGCCTCGGTGCGCGGCCGGTACGGGGAATATTGAGCTCCCCATTTCCGCTCATCCCGGCCTTCGCGGGGATGAGCGGAGTTTGTTAGTGCGGCAGCTTCTCGAACCGGGTCAGTCCCTCGGCGATCTGGTGGAAGGGCTGCACGTCGCAGGTGAAGATCGCCATCTGCGGTGCGAACACCGAGGGATCGTCCAGGCTTCCGACCTTGATGATCACGGCCGGGAACGCTGGCGGACGTGTGGTCAGATGGGTGCCGCAGTTGGGGCAGAACTCGCGAGTCACCGCGCCTTCGAGATCGTCCCGTTTGAAGGCCTTGGGCGCGCCCTTCACATAGCGGAATCCGGGGATCGGCATGGCGATGAACACATTGGCCGAGCCGCCGGTGATGTACTGGCACTCGCGGCAGTGGCACTGCGCCTGCAACACCGGTTCGCCCTCGGCGACGTAGCGCACCTGGCCGCAGTAGCATCCGCCTTCGAGCTTCATCGCATCCTCCTGTCTTAGCCGTGCAAGGGACCCGAGGCCGTGCGCGCCAGCAATACGCGAAGCGCCGCACGGTCAGGCCTCGAAAGGTCCAGTCCGCCTGCCACGATGTAATGCGCTCGCGCCTCGCGATAGCGGCCGGCCAGCATCAGCGAGTCTGCTTGTCCGCGGAGACCTCGACGGCGCCCCGACGGCGCCTCGGCCTGCGCGTCTTCGGCGTGCTCAGCCATGCAGCGGCCCCGTTGCGGTGCGCCTCAACAGGACCTCCAAAGCCGCGCGGTCGGACCCAGAGAGGTCCATCTCCGCGGCCGCCTCGAACTGCCGCCGAGCCTCGGCGTAGCGGCCCGACAGCATCAAAGCTTCGCCCCACATCATGTGATTTCGGCCCCAGCGCGGCGCATTCCGGTCCGCTTCGGCGAACTTCGCCAGCGCCCCGGCGTAGTCCCGCTTGGCCATCAGCGCCTCGCCCCAGGTCTCCAGCGGGTCGGCGAAGTGCGGGCCCTTCCGATGCGACGCCGCAAGCTTGGCGATGGCGCCCTCGACGTCGCCCCGAGCCAGCATCGCCGCGCCCCATTCGGCGTCGGCCTCGGGCTTGTCCGGGGTGGCCCGCGCCATCGCGGCGAACCCGCGGTCCGCGCCCTCACGGTCGCCGGCGAGTTCGGCGACCCAGGCCCTGGCGGCGAGGCAGAACGTGCAGTCGGGCAGCGTCTTGCGGAGCATCTCCCTGGCCTCGGCGAGGCGGCCGACGCGGGCGTAGCCCATGGCGAGGGTGGCCGCGATCTCGCGGTAGGCCTGCTGGCTGATGCGTGGATCGGCGGTCGAATCTGCGAACGCCTTCTCCCCGAAGCTCACCACCTTCGGCCAGTCCTGCAGCACCCTGGCCCCGCGCATGGCGTCCGCTTCCGGTCCCTTGAGGGCGATCAAGCGCGACGCGTCTTTGGCGACGGCAAGGCCACGCGTCACGTCGTGATCGTAGATCATGATCCGTCCCAGCAGGGGGCGGGTCTGGAGCGCGCCCGCGCTGCCCTCGATCTGGAGATCCGGACGCTCGCGCCAGTTCTCGATGCCGGCGAGATAGTCTCCGAGGTTGTTGGCGATCACGCCCCTGATGTTGCGGAGCGCCGCCTCGCGCGGGACGCCGCCGAAGCCACGTCCGGTGCGTTCCAGTTCCCTCAGAACATGACGCGCGGCGTCCAGCCCATCGGGGCGGGAAAGCAGGTTTTCGGTCAGGGAGAGATTGTTGAGCGCACCGGACTCGTAGAGATCCAGCCCCCGCCGTTCTCCCTCGCGCACCACCTCGGCGGCGCGCTCGAAGTCGCCCCGCTGGACCAGGGCCGAGGACCATCCACCGTAAGCCCAGGCCTGGTCCTCGCGCGAGCCCCGCCGCGCCAGCCACTCGAACAGGGCCATGGCCTCCGAGCCCCGCCCGTGCGAGCCGAGATACACCGCGTAGCGATAGGGCTGGGTCTGGGCGTAGACCGTCTCCGCGGCCTGACCGACGAGCTTGTCGACATCGGCCTCGGGCCCCTCGAAGCGGCGCCCGGGCGCGTCCCCCGCGCGGGCGGTGACCGCAAGCCCGGCGGGCGTGTGGACGACCTCGCCGGCGATGCGGGTCTCCGACCCCAGCCAGTCACGGAGATACCGGTTCAGCTCGCCGATGGAGACGCCGGTCTCGGGGATCTCCACCTTGATTTCGCCGCCCCAGTCATTGGCGTAGGTCGAGGCGGGCCGCGCGGTTACAGTGCGGGCCTGGAGCTCCGACAGCCGGTCGAGCACCTGGCTCGCCACCACCTGACCGGTCAGACCCCTCTGGGCGAGATCTGGGGGCACGGAGAAGGCCTCAATGGCGACGCCGTGGTCCTCGTGGGCGTTCCAGGCCAGGGCGGCCAGAAAGCTCACCACCGCCAGGCCCGACAGGATGCCGAGCAGCTGGAGCCCGATCCTCAGCCGGTCGCCGAAATAGCGCAGGCGAAGGTGCCTCTCCTGGTGCTCCAGGTGCCGCACCTGCAGCACCCGCTGCTCGTGCAGGTGCTCGGACTGCAGGCGCGCGAGGCGGGTCTGCTCCTCCAGATATGCGGCGGCCTTGGCGTTCAGATCCTTGTCGCGGCCGGTGCGGCCCAGCGCCAGGGCGACGGCCGCGGCGGCCGGCTCGAGGGACGGTCCGGGCCCGGCGGCCGAGTCCAGGTCGTTCGCCGGCTCGTCGGCGGCTTCATGCTCGGCCATCGCCCTCTCCCCGAGACCGACGGTATCGCATGAGCCGATCGTGGCAAGGCTTGGGCTCGGCAGTGGGACGAACTGAGCCGGACGCTCGCCGCTGCCGGGCATCCGCGCAAAGAGCGGCTATCCGGCAGCAGCATCGCGACTGAGACCTGGAACTCGACCACAGGCCTCCGGATACGCCTAGAAGCGGGCGCGCATCCCGACCTTCCAGGTCATGCCGTAGGTGTCGAAGTACACCGGGTTCGTCGGGTAGCCGTTGCCGCCCGGCGCCATCGGCGGGTCCTTGTCGAACAGGTTGTCGATGTTGCCGAACAAGGTGAGGCCGTGGCCGATGTCGTAGGAGGCATGTAGGTTCACGTACCAGGCCGCCGGCACGGTGTTGTTGTTGATGCTGTTGATGTCGGTCGTCGAGTAGCCCGGATCGCCGGGCGCGACGGCCAGTCCGCCCGACGCCGTGGTCGTCTCGAACTTGCCGGGGCCGACGTAGCGGACCTGGACGGTGCCGCTGAACGGACCGGTCGTGTAGGTGACGAAGGCGTTGGCCTGCCACTTCGGCGAGGTATTGAAGCCGCCGAAGGCGGCGGTCGGCCCGGACTGACCAGCGTAGTTGTAGATGCCGCCGCCGAGGCCCGGATCAATGATCAGATCGTAGAGGTAGGAGGCCAGCACCCGGAAGTTCAGGTCGCCTTTCGCACTGGCCGAGAGGCGTTCCAGCGGCAGGGTGTAATCCGCCTCGAAGTCGATGCCGCGGGTGGTGTCCTTGCCGAGGTTCACCGCCTGGTTGTTGATGTAGGAGACGCTGTGGTTGGCGTCCTGGGTGATCAACGCACACATCGCCGCATTCCCCTGGTAACAGAGGTTGAGGATGTTCTGCGCGCCCAGGCCGAACGGCGGGCCGACGATCGGCTGGTTGATGTAGATCTGGTACCAGTCCGCCGAGAAGTTAAAGCCCCGCAGCCAGCCGGATTTTGGCGAGATCACCACGCCCACAGTGGTGGTGTCGGCCTTTTCCGGATTCAGCGAGAGCTTGCCGCCGGTGGAGATGAGCGGCGTCTGGGTGGTGACCGTCTTGCCTTCCTGGACGTACCAGGGGTTGGTCACCGTGCCGAACGCTCCGCCCGAGGCCGTAGCATAGCTCTGGAACAGTTCGCGGAACTGCGGCGAGCGGACGTCGCGCGAGCGCGTGCCCCGGAAGCGCAGCCAGTCGTTGACGTCCCAAAGGAAGTTCACCTTCCAGGTGTCGAAGTAGTGGGTCACCGATTGGCCCGACTGCGCCGGGACGGGGAAGGCCCCCGGTTCGGTCGATTCGTCAGTCGCCTCGTTGCGGGTGCCGCGGATGGCGCCGTCGATTTCCAGGTACTTGGCCAGCGGGACGTCCTTGAGCACCGGCACGCTGAGTTCGGTATACCCTTCGAGCACGTCGACGGTGCCGCGGTAATCCAAGCCGTAGCTCAGGGTGTAGTATTCGTAGAAGGTCTGGTCCTGCAGGTCGTGGGTCACGTCGCCGTGCTCACGCCGCCATTCGACGCCCGCCGCCAGCTTGACCGCGCCAGCGCCCCATCCGCCGAACAGGTCGCCGTGGACGTTCCCGGACGCGACCTCCTGGGTGTAGGTCGAGTACTCCTGAAGCGTCGGGAAGGCGTATTTGAGCGCCGCCTGACTGGCGTTGCCGGTTCCGAACAGGTTCAGCGGCTGGCACCCGCCGTTCTGCGCCGCAAGGGAGACGTCCGCAGCCGAATAGGCCGCGCCCGTACTGGGATTGATCCGCCCGGGAATGGTCACGCCGCAGACGATCTGCCCGGCGGAGTTCTTCACCGCATCGAGGGCATACTGCACGAACTGGCCAACCGAGTTGTTGAACAGGTGCTGGTCGTTCTTGTTCTGGCCGAAGGTGACATAGGCGTCCCAGCCCCAGCTGCCGCCCAAATCGCCCTTCAGGCTGGCCACGAAACGGTAGGTGTTGTCGTTGGTCTGGTTCCGCGCCGAGAGGGTGCCGGTCATGTTGCGGCCGAACTCGGCGACGCCACCGAGTGACTTGACGTACGCCGCCTCGGCGGGGGTCAGATAGGCGTTGTCGGCGGCGACGGCGTCGCCGACGTAGACCCCATTGCCGACCTCGAGCGAGTAGGGACCGATGGCGCCGTTGGCGACCGGGTTCACCGCCACGCTGCGAGCGAACCAGCCTTCCAGCGACCCGGTGATGTGGTCGGTCAGCTCGTAGTCGACGTGCGCGAGGGCCGTGTACTTGCGCACGTCCGGCTTCATGGTCGTGGTGTCATAGGCCCCCACCGCGTTGGCGTCCTTGGCCTGGTCGAAGCCGAAGAAGCCCGCGCCTGCGGCGTAGGAGCCCTGGGTGAACGGCTGCAGCGCGCTTCCGTCGCTGTTGAACTGCATCTGGGGGGCGCCCGGGTTCACGCAAACCCCCGCGATCGGGAGGCAGGGCGTCAGAACGCCGGTCGGGCTCTGGTTCGCGGCCGCGCCGCCGGCGCCCACGATGTAGTGGGGCTGCCCGTAACCTGCAGCGCCGGGGGTATTGTAGTTGGTGTTGGTATAGAGCGCGTAGTTGGTGGCGCACCAGCTGCGGACCTGGGAGCAGATGCCGATCGACTCGGAGTGCTCGAACTCGCCGCCGATGATGAAGTGGCCGCGGTCGCCCGCGAAGCCGTGCCCGAAGGCCACGGAGGCGTGATAGTCGCGCCCGTCCCCATACTTGGTCTGGCCGTAGTCGACCGTGCCCTTGAACCCGTTGAGCTTGGTGTCGAGGATGATGTTGACGACGCCCGCAACCGCATCGGAACCGTAGACGGCCGAGGCGCCGCCGGTCTCGGTGTCGACCCGCCCGACCAGCATCGATGGGATCAGGGTCACGTCCACGCCGCCGCCGGTGGTGGTCGGAACCACCCGCTGGGTGTTCATCAGGGTCAGGGTGCGGGTGCCGAAGAAGGGGTTCA
>CAZTMF010000167.1:0-6890 GCA_964614675.1 uncultured Caulobacteraceae bacterium
GTGTAGACGCCGACATTGCCGGTGACCGGGTCGGAGATCGTGAGGGCTGGGCCCACCTCGCGCGTGACCGTGTCCCAGGTGCCGTCGGGCAGGGGCATCTCAACATTGTTCTCGGTGAAGCGCACCTTCGGGGCGAACGGCGCGAGACCGGGATCGTGGGCGAGATAGGCGGCGCGGTAGGCGGCGGCGATCTGTTCGAGACGCACCTTGTCACCCAGGGCCAGTGGAAGACCGGCGGTCATGGCCAACTCCATCGAAGCACAGACTGCATGGCCCGGCTCAGCGCGCCGCCCGGCGCGCCGCCACGCCGCTCAGGAAGGTCTCCATGGTTTGCGGCGGGTGGCCCGTGATGGTTTCGTAGTCAGAGCTCCGGACATCGAATTCGCCGACCTCGATCGCCCGCATGGTGCCGATCGAGCTCCGCGACAGGTTCGCGGGAACGCCCCAGTGGTCGGTCATGTAGTCGGCCCACGCGTCCGCCGGCACCGCCTCGTACCGGATCTGGCGGCCGAAGGCCTCGGACATCAGCGCGGCGACTTCGGTGTTGGTCAGCGGCCTCTCCATCGTCTCCGTGTAGACGCGGTTCTCATGGCCCTTGGTGGCGAGCACGGTGGCGGCCGACACCCCGAGATCGTCCCGCGCGATGTAGGCGCACGCCGCGGTTCCGCCAGGACGGTGCAGCAGGCCGGAGGCCAGGGTCTCGTCGATGTCGCCGACCAGGATGTCCGCGTACAGGGCGTGACGCAGGATGGTGTAATCCATGCCCGAGGCCATCAGCGCCTGCTCGGTCGGGTAGTGGACCTGGTGGCTGTGTTCGGCGAGCGACTTGGCGCTGGCGTTGGCGAAGCTGGTGTAGACCAGCCGCCGGACGCCCGCGGCCTTGGCGGCCTCGATGGCGTTCAGGTTCTGGCGCGGGCGCACGGAATTGTCGGCGTAGGTCGAGATGATCAGGGCGGTCTCGATCCCCTCGAAGGCTTGGGGGAGGGCGGTCGGATCGTCGAAGTCGGCCCTCCTTACGTTGACGCCTGACCGCTCGAGCTCGCGGGTGAATGGCGAATCCGGAGTGCGGGTGCCGGCGACGAAGCCGGACGGACCCACCAGCTTCAGAAGATGATCCACGACCCGCCCGCCGAGGTTGCCGTTCGCGCCTGTTACCAAGATCATGTCTCTCTCCCCGTTTTGCCCGCTGGGCCGGCTCTGATCACGATGTCGTCGTAGGTGGTTGGCTGAAGCCTGTCCGCTTCAGGGCGGCGCCGTGGTCCCCGGCGAAAGCGCGGGCGGCCGCCTCGGGTCCCCGAGTCAACGGGGCGACCAGGCGGAGGCCGCTCGCATGAATGCTGAGGTCTCGGCGTCCGCGACCTCGTTTCCGGGAGGGAAGTAGCTGAGCTTGACGACCACGGTGCGCGTCGCCCGGTCCACGAAAATGTACTGTCCCTGGAGGCCCAGGGCCTGGAACGAATGGCTGTCGGGTATCCACCACTGATAGCCATAGCCGGGATCGGGGCCCGGTCCCGCCTTGGCCGTGGTGGAGTCCCTGACCCAGTCCGGAGACACGATCCGGCGCCCGTCGGCCACGCCGTTCATAAGCATCATCTGGCCGATGCGCGCGAAGTCCCTGAGGGTGGCGTTGAACCCCGCTCCGCTAAATTCGCGGCCGACGCCCGGCGGGCCGTCCATGATGAAGAAGCCGTCGCGTTCGGCGCCCAGGGGTTCCCACAGGCGTTGGGCGGCATAGGCGGCCAGGGTGCTGCCGCCGCTCACGCGTTGGAGCAGCCAGCCCAAGACGGCGGTGTCGAGCGTCTTGTACTGCCAGTGCTCGCCAGGCGGATGGGCGCGCTTGATCGTGCGGCCCATGTCGCCGAACCGGGTCACGTTCTGAACGAGGGAGTGTTCGTGGTTGCGAGCCGCGATGCCGGGATTGCCGAAGTCGTAGCGCTCCTCGTAGTCGACGCCGGATCGCATCTGCAGGATCTGACGGATGGTCACGCCGTCATAGCCGCCGCCCTTCAGCTCGGGCAGATAGGCGGTGATCTGGTCGTCCATGGACTTGATCCGCCCTTCCTCCAGGGCGCAGCCGATCAGGATGGAGACGATCGACTTGGTCATCGACCAGCCGATGAAGCGCGTCCGGTCGTCGGTGTTGTTGCGGTAGATCTCCGAGACGATCACCCCGTCCTTCATCACCAGCAGGGCATTGGTGAAGGTCCGGTCCAGGAACTGTTCGGGCGTGTAGCGCTGGCCCTGGAATTCATAGGTGAAGTCGAGCGGACGGTCCGACCGCGGCAACTGCCAGACCGGTCCCGAGCGGGCCACCGTACGCGTCGTGAACAGCTGGTCCATGACGTGGAAGGTCAGGGCGTTGACGTCCGCGTCGTTCATCTTGCGCCGGAGGTCTTGGACCGCGACGGGCACGGCGGACCTGGGCAAGGACGGATCCGGCGGCGGGGCCGGATAGGCGAACGCCGCAAAGGGGATCAAACCCGCGAGGGCGGCGATCAGGACGGTTCGTGGCGGACGCAATGGCATGGCGCGTGGCCTCCGGGGCTTGCCGCTCAATCGTGAATCCGCCGCAGCCAGCCGATCAGCGCCTTGGCGTCGGCCCGGCCGAAGCGGGACAGGAACCGGCTGTCGTGCCGCCGGACGCGCCGCGTCGCCTGTTCGAGCAGATCGCGGCCCCCTTCGGTGAGACGGATCTCCTGGCGGCGGCGGTCGCTCGCGGACCTTTCCCGCAGCACCAGGCCCCGCTGCTCGAGCCGGTCGACGACCGCCATCATGGCGGGACGATCCAGGGTCAGAACCTCCGCCAGATGCGCCTGCGAGGCGCCCGGATTGGCGCGGACCAGCTCGAGGGTCGCGAACTGCCGCTGGGTGAGCTCGAGCTTGGCCAGCGAGGCGGTGAAGTCCCGATAGAGCGCGGCCTGGGCGAGCCTCAGATGAAAGCCCAACAGGCCGTCCAGCTCGCCGAGCGACAGACGCGCGCCCGCAAGAATGGCGGGCCGGGCCGGCGGCCTGGTCCGCCTGGCGAGAGACGGGCTTGGCGTCGCCTCGGTGGCCGGGGCGGGCCCGGCTCTCACTCGCCGACCTTCCAGATGGTGATGCGGACCGCCGGGTGGTCCTTGTCGCCGGCCGGTCCGACCTTGCTGACGAAGATCGCATCATTCAGCCAACCATAGCGGCCGGCGGGGGCGTCGAAGTGCGGCGCGGCCCAGAAATAGGCCGGTCGGTCCTTCGCGGGGGGGACAATGATGCCGACGTTGCGCACGTGGATGATCACGCCGTCATCGGTCTGCAGCATGTAGTCCGCATCGATCATCACGGGTCCGTCCGGCCGCACGAGCTGGTAGTCGGCGCCCCCGGGGAGGATGTGGCCGCTGATCCCGGGTCCGGAGAAGGTCCCGCCCGTGATCGGGATGCTTTGCCGCCGACCCAGCGGCGTCTGGCCCAACACCTGCGCCGGAGCGAGGCTGGCCACCTCTTCGAAGGCGAAGGCTGTCGGGGCCGGAGCTTTCAGGGGCTCCGCGGCGATCGCGGATCCGGCAATTGCGCAGAGCGCAAGAGGCAACCAGACAGGTTTCATGCGTTCATATCCTCGGTCGGTGGAAGGCGGGTTCAGGGGACGCGGCATCGACTGATGTCGAGCATCACGGCGGTGGTCTCGGTCTTGGCCTGGCGAAGAGCCTCGCCCGTCAGGGGGCCGACCGCAAGCAGGCGGCGCAAATGGGTCAGATAGGGGTTCTGCGCGCCCCGGTGGAAGGTGGCGGGCAGATCCTTGCGGAAGCGGGCCTCATAGGCCACCAGACACCGGCAGAAGATGTCGACCATGGGCACGTCGGACAGCTCCGCCACGCACCGCACGAGCTCCAGGTAGTCGGCGCGATCGACCGGATCGCACGTCTCGACACGCTCCAGCACGTCGATGAGCCGTCGCCGCTGGGCGTCGTCGGCGCGCGCCACGGCCAGGGCCGGGGCGTTCAGGTTCAGGAAACACAGCAGTTCGCCGATATCGCGGGGCTCGAAGTCTTCGGCCATCAGGAAGGCCACGGCCTGGCGAACGGCGCCGTAGGGCTGGGGAGACCGGCCGAGCAGGCCGTTCCCACGGCCGCGGCGGCATTCCACGACGCCGCGGTCCTCCAGCATGCGGATCGCCTGGCGCAGAATGAGCCGCCCGACGCCGTAGCGCTCGCAGAGCTCCCATTCCGAGCCCAGGCGGGCGTCGGCGGCGCCCAGGTCGCCCAGGTCCGACACGATGGCGCGAGCGACCTCGGTCGATCGGTTCTGCTGTGGGTCCGCTTCAGCGGCGGGCCGGCAGTGAACAGGGGCGGCTTCGTCCGCCAGGACCAGCCAGAGGGAGACCTCATGGAGCGGGCCGCAGGTGATGGTGGCGGCGGCCGCGCCGTCGCCCTGGGCCAGCGCCGGGACAAGAGCGGAAACCCAAGGAGCGCGATCCTCGGCCGGCGCCGGGGCCGCGAAATCAAGCGTCAGGCTGTTGAGGCATTGGACGAACAGGCGGACAGCGGCGTTTCCCGACAGCAGCGCCAGCTCGGCCCGCAGCCTCAGGTCGCGGGTTAGTGGAGACTCGTCGGACGCGGCGATCTGCATCAGCCGGGAGAGCTCGGCCTCGCCGGGTTTGCGCTCGGCGGCGAGGCGGGCCGCCGCGCCATCCACCGCTTCGCGGGCGTCCAGCAGCTGGCGGCGGTTCAGGCCCGTGAGCCGGGCGAAATCGGCGAGCTCTTCGGCCGTCAGCTCCATGGCCGGCCGGGACAGCACCAATCCTCCGCCGCGCCCGGTGCGCATCCGGCCCAGGCCGCGCCGCTCCAGGATGCGGATGGCTTCGCACACCGCGGATCGCCCGACGCCATACTTCTCCGCCAGGGCGCGGACCGAGCCCAGGCTGTCGCCCGTCTGGAGCGGGCCGGACGCGATGTCCTCTTCCATCCGGCGGGCCAGGGTCTCGCTACGCAGAGGCGCTGAGGCCCCGTCGCGCGCCAAGGTCTCGTAGATGCGTTCGGCTGCGTTCATGCCGTCCCCCAGTTCGTATTGAACCATAACAATTTCGACTCGCAACGAGGTTTCGCGCTCCGCGTGAGGCGGGCGGGGAAACACGGGCACTATTTTCGATCAGAGCCCGAGAACAAGCTCCAGAAAACACTGGGAAAATGGGGAGGGACCATGAAAGCTACGCGTGCGGGCCGCTGGATCGGCTCAATTTCTTCAGTGGCTTTCGCGATCGCGATCGCGAGCGCCGCGAACGCCCAACAAACGTCCGCGGATCAGCAGCCGGCGTCAGACAAGGCGCAGGGAAACCAGCTGCGGGAGGTGGTGGTCACCGCCGAAAGGCGGACCGAGAACCTGCAGAAGACCGCCATCGCCGCTTCGGTTCTCGATGCCTCACAGCTCGAGAAGAAGAGCGTGACGAGCATGGCCGACCTGCAGACTGCGACGCCGGCGCTGTCGATCACCAACACCGGTCTGGTGGCCAATGTGAACATCCGCGGCATCGGACTGGACAGCGGCTCCCCTCAGGTGGTGCCGGGGGTGGCGAGCTACCGGGACGGCCTCTGGCAGCCGCCGGTGACCACGACCACCACCTTCTACGACATCGCTTCGATCGAGGTCCTGCGGGGCCCGCAAGGCACCTTCGTCGGCTCCAATTCGACCGGGGGCGCCATCTTCATCAACACCCGCGATCCCGACTTCAGCGGCGTGCACGGGCAGGTGGAGGTGCTGGGCGGCAACTACGCCGACGTCGGAGGCAACGGGGCCGTGAACCTGCCGATCGACGAGCACTGGGCGGCGCGGGTGGCGTTCAACTTGGAGCGGCGCGACAGCTTCTACCGCAACATCACGGCCTCGCCGACGCCGAATGGCGCGGAGTTCAGCACCCCGGGCGCGCTGGACGAGAAGGATCTCCGGGTCGGACTGATCTGGAAGCCCAACGATCAGCTGCGGGTGCTGCTGAAGAGCGACTTCACCGACAAGAGCACGGGCGGCTATCCGATGAAGCCGATCCCGACCACCACCTATGCGACATTCGGGCCTGCCGATCCGTTCACCCTGAACTACGACCAGTTCACCAAGAACGACGAGCTTACCTCGCGCAACAGTCTCGACATCCGCTGGCAGCCCACGCCCGGGGGGATCACCTTCAGGTCGCTGTCCGGCTACCAGTACATGGTCATCCGGAACATCTACGACATCGACGCCACCAGCTCGAGCTTGCCGGCGGGGCCGCCAGCGGAGTCGGAGTTCCAGAACGTCATCGAGCGGCCGATCTCGGAAGAGGTCAACATCATCTCGCCCGAGAGCGGGCGGCTGCAGTGGATTCTCGGCGGCTATTACCTGCACGACACCCGAGAGGTGGGGCTGGACATCCGTAACCAGGCCTTCCCGCCGCACGTCTTCGTCAACCTGTTCACCACCATCGAGGACGAGGCGGTCTTCGGTCAGGTCAGTTACAAGGTGTTGCCGCAACTGGAGCTGCAGATCGGCGGCCGCTTCACCCACGACACCCTGAGCAACCCCGCCGGCAACGGCATCGACGTCGGCCCCGGGGTCGTCTTCATCCCGGGGCAGGGCAATCACACGGACAACGTATGGACAGGCAAGGCGGCCCTGAACTGGACGCCGAACGAGGACAACTTCCTCTACGTCTTCGCGGCCAAGGGCTTCAAAGCCGGCGGCTTCGACACTGGTTTTGTGCCGGTGCAATTCAAGCCCGAAATCGTCTGGGACTACGAGATCGGCTGGAAGTCCTACTTCTTCGATCGCCACGTCCGCACCCAGGTCGGCGGCTTCTGGAACAACTACCAGGATCTGCAGGTCACGGTGCTGCATCCGGCCTCGGGCACGAGCTCGCTGGACAACATCGGCAAGTCGACGATCAAGGGCTT
>CAZTMF010000168.1:0-6876 GCA_964614675.1 uncultured Caulobacteraceae bacterium
AGATCGCCGCCATGCTGCATGGCGACGCCGGCATCGCCTTGCCCGAGAGCAAGGCGACCCTGGTCTATTCGCGCCTGGCCAAACGGCTCAGGGCTCTCGGCCTCTCCAGCTTCCGCGAGTACTGCGCCCTGGTGTCGGAGGTCGGCGGGATCGACGAGCGTCAGCGGATGCTCTCGGCCCTGACCACCAACGTCACGCGCTTCTTCCGCGAGCCACACCACTTCGACCACCTGGCCAGGCAGACCCTGCGGCCCCTGATCGAGCGGGCGAGGGCAGGCGGGCGCGTACGGTTGTGGTCGGCCGCCTGCTCGACCGGCCAGGAGGCCTATTCCATGGCCATGACCGCCCTGACGGCGGCGCCGGACCTGGGCGGCCTGGACTTCAGGATCCTCGCCACCGACATCGACCCGAGCGTGGTCGCCGAGGCGGTCGCCGGGGTCTATGGCGAAGGCGCCATGGCCGGTCTGACCCCCGACCAGCGGGGCCGCTGGTTCGACGCCGAAGCCAAGGCCGGCGAGCCGGTGTGGCGAGCCAACAAGGCGCTGCGCGATCTCATCACCTTCCGCGAGCTGAACCTGATCGGGGATTGGCCGATGAGCGGCCGCTTCGACGTCGTCTTCTGCCGCAACGTCGTGATCTACTTCGAGGACGACACCCAGGAGCGGGTCTGGAGCCGCTTCCCGCCCCACATGCAGCCGGGCGCCGTGCTCTACATCGGTCACTCCGAGCGGGTCACCGGCCCGGCGGCCGAGGTGCTCAAGCCCGACGGCATCACCACCTACCGGATGACGGGAGCTCAGGCATGATCCGGGTCCTCGTCGTCGACGACAGCGCGACCATGCGCGGGCTCATCGCGGCCACCCTGGCCAGCGACCCAGCGATCGAGGTGGTGGGCCAGGCCCAGGACCCTCTGCAGGCGCGCGAGGCCATCAAGGCGCTCAATCCCGACGTCGTCACCCTGGACGTCGAGATGCCCAACATGAACGGCCTCGACTTTCTGGAACGGCTGATGCGACTCAGGCCCACGCCCGTGGTCATGGTCTCGACCCTGACCGCCCGGGGAACCGAGGCGACCTTGCAGGCGCTGGAGCTCGGCGCGATCGATTGCGTGGCCAAGCCCTCCTCGGACGGCGGGGCCGGCTTCCGACGGCTGGTGGAAACGGTGAAGACCGCCGCCTCGGCCCGTCCGCGCGGGACCCGCGAACCCCCGGCGCCCCAGGCCGTGCGCGACTATGCGCCGGACGGCCGGATCGTGGCGATCGGCTCCTCCACCGGCGGGGTCGAGGCCTTGATGACCCTGATCGAGCGCCTGCCGGAGAACTGCCCGCCGACGGTGATCACCCAGCACATGCCGGCGACCTTCACCAAGAGCTTCGCCCAGCGCATGGACCGCGCCTGCCCCGCCCACGTCTCCGAAGCGGCCGACGGCGATCCGATCGAGCCCGGGCGCGTCTATCTGGCGCCCGGCGGGGAGAACCACCTTCTGGTCGAAGGCAAGGGGCGGCTGCGTTGCCGGCTCTCGTCGAGCGACCACGTCAACGGCCACCGCCCCTCGGTGGACGTCCTGTTCGCCTCGGTCGCGCACTGCATCGGCGAACGGGCGGTCGGCGTGATCCTGACCGGCATGGGCCGGGACGGCGCGTCAGGTCTGCTCGCCATGCGCCACGCCGGCGCCGAGACCCTCGGCCAGGACGAGGCCACCAGCGTCGTCTACGGCATGCCCAAGGCGGCCTTCGAGGTCGGGGCGGTCGAGCGCCAGCTCCCGCTGGAGAAGCTCGCCCCGCACATCCTCAACATCACCAACGTCAATCGAACGGGAAGAGCCTGATGCCCTCGGCTTCCTCCATCAATGTGCTGGTCGTCGACGATCAGCAGACCCTCCGCTCGCTCGTGCGCAGCGGCCTGCAGCAGCTTGGCTTTCCCGTCGCCCAGGAGGCCCCCGACGGCGAGGAGGCGTTGCGCCACCTGCTGCGTCGGCCCTTCCAGCTGGTGATCTCCGACTTCAACATGCCGCGGCTGGACGGCCTTGGCCTGCTGCGCGCCATCCGCTCGCATCCGCCGATCGCCAAGACCCCCTTCATCATGCTGACCGGCCGCGCCGATCGTGAACTGGTGCAGCGTGCGGTGCAGTTCGGCGTCAACAACTACCTGGTCAAACCCTTCACCGTCGCGACCCTGAAGGAGAAGATCGAAGGCGTCTTCGGTCCGGTGACATGACCGTCGCCGTCGCCCTTGCCAGCCGCGCCCCGAGCGAGGAGGGGCGACGCCTGCACGTCATCCAGGGCCGGTTCGTGATCGCGGACGAGCCCGACGTGGTGCTGACCACCATCCTCGGCTCCTGCGTCTCCGCCTGCCTGTTGGACCCCGAGGCCGGGGTCGGCGGGATGAACCACTTCCTTCTGCCGGGCGGCGAGGGCGGCGACGGCCTGCGCTATGGAGTCAACGCCATGGAGCTGCTGATCAACGCCCTCCTGCGTCGCGGGGCGCGGCGGGAGCGATTGGAAGCCAAGCTGTTTGGCGGCGCACGGCTGTTCGACGGCCTGACCGACGTCGGCGAGCAGAACGCGGCCTTCGCCAAGAGCTTCCTGGCGGACGAAGGGATCCGTCACGTGGGCGGCAGCCTCGGCGGCGTCCACGCCCGCCGCATCCAGTTCTGGCCGGTCGGCGGCCGCGCCCGGCAGATCCAGCTGGCCGACGCGACCGTGTCCGTCCTCAGCGCGGAGCGCGCCCGCGCGCCCGCTCCCGAACGTCCGGCCGACGGCGTGGAGCTGTTCTGATGTCCAGCCAAAGCACGATCAGGCCCCTCGACCAGGTGTTGCAGGGCATCGGCCTGGAGATCGCCGCCGCGCGGGACCTCGCCGTGCGAGTGGAACAGGTGATCGAGATCCTGGGCCGCCACGCCACCGGCGCCGAGGTCATGGAGTGCCAGGCCGCCGATTTGCTCACCCAGAGCCTCGACGGGCTGGCGGCCTATGTCGACCAGCTCGCCCGGTCGCCGGGCGACGGGCGCCTGGACATCGGTCCCGCCGCCGCCGCGATCCGGCTGAGCGATCAGCAGCACCGGTTGCTGGGCGAAACGGCCGACCCAGCAACCGCCCAAGATCTCCTCCTGTTCGGCGAGTAGCCCATGAGCCCGACGTCCCTCAAACCCGGCGAACGCGTCAACCTCACCCAGGCCGACATCCTGCTGGTGGACGCCAATCCCGACAGCCTCAGGATCCTGGTGGAGATGCTCGCCGGCTTCGGCGTGCACGAACCGCACTGCTGCAGCTCGGCGGCCGAGGCCCTGGCCTTCCTGTCGACCCGCATCGCCCACCTTGTACTGATCGACTCGGCCCTCCCCGAAATGGACGGCTACGAGTTGGTGAAGCGGCTGAGGTGGTCTGGTTCGCCCGAGCTGAGCCAGGTCCCGGTGATCCTGCTTTGCGGCCACACCCGCTCCTCCGACATCGACCGCGCCCGCGACTGCGGGGCCAATTTCGTGGTCCGCAAGCCCGCCGTGCCGCTGGTGCTGCTGCAGCGGATCATGTGGGTGTCCAAGGAGACACGGCCGTTCGTCGAGGCCCCGAACTACCGCGGGCCATGTCGGCGCGTGCGGGCGCTCGGGCCGCCGGTCGGCATGAAGGGCAGGCGCAAGGACGATCTATCGCTCGATATCGGCGACGCGTTCACGCCCAATCTGGACCAGTCCGAGATCGACAACCTGTTCCAGCCCAAACGGGCCGCGCTATGAGCCAGGTGAGAGTCTTCAAGGTGGAGAGCAGCCTCTCCAAGCTGATGAAGAAGCCCGGCGGGCGCACTGTCGGCGAGGCATTGAGCAGCGCCCAGGCCAGGGTAGAGAAGATCCGCGCCCAGTCGATCGAGCGCATGGCGGAGGCCGCCGCGCGGTTGCGTCAGCTGGCGGTCCAGGGGCGCACCGGCGACTGCGCCGCCGTCGAGGCGCTCTACGCCGGCGCCAACGGCATCTTCGCCCTGGCGGGCCATTTCGACATGCGAGCGCTCTCGGAGGCGGCGTTCAGCCTCTGCGATCTGTTGACGGCTGCCGATCTCGGCGTCGATGTGGATTGGATGGCGGTGGACGTGCACGTCGAGGCGATCCGCCTGCTCAGCCATCCCGACCCCAAGGTGGACGCCGCCCAGCTCATCGCCGGGCTCCGGGCCGTGCGCGCCAGGTACGCGCCGGCGGGCGAGACGCCGGTGAAGGGACGGGCCTGACCGTTGGCGCGCTCCGTGGCCTCGGCATAGGATGCGGGGGCCCAGGGGGAACGTGACATGTCCGACGAAGTTCAGGTCCTTCGGCCACAGGGGCGACTGGATTCCGAGACCAGTCCGGAGCTGAAGCGCCAGGCGCTGGAGGCGATCGGCCGCGGCGGCCGACGGCTGCTGCTGGACCTGAGGGACCTGGCCTATATCTCCAGTGCGGGTCTTCGCGCGGTGCTGGTGGCGGCCGCCGAGATGACCGCCGCCGGCGGCCGGCTCGCCATCGCCTCGCCCAACCCGCAGGTCACCGAGGTGTTCGACATTTCCGGCTTCGTCAGCGTCATCGACGTGCACGCCACCGCCGAGAGCGCGACCGCCGAGCTGCTGAAGGACTAGGGTTCGGCACACCCACGCCGTCACACTTAGGCCACGGTCACGCCTAAGCTCGGCGGAATGAAGGCCGCTGTCTTCGCCGCCCTGATCGGCATGGCCCTCGCTGCTCCCGTCCGTGCGGCGACGCCGGGAATCGAGGATCCCGAAGCGACTGTCGTGCAGGAGCTCGTGATCCAGGCCAAGGCGACCGGTCCCGCCTGGTGGACCGTGCAGCGCGGCGGGGCGGTGGTCCATATCCTCGGCCTGCCGGACGAGCCGCTCCCCAAGGGCCTGCGCTGGGACCAGGCGGCTCTGCAGCGCAAGCTGACGGGCGCCAGCGTACTGATCATGCCGGTCGAGGCCAGGGCGGGGCTCCTCGACATACCGGCCCTGCTGCGCATGCGCTCGCGGCTAAAGAGCCATGCGCCGATGGAGCAGGGCCTGCCCGAGCCGCTTCAGGCCCGGTTCGCGGCGGCGCGGACCCGGCTCGGCAAGCCGGCGCCGCGATATGCCGGCTGGGACCCGATCGTCGCCGGCATGATCCTGTCCGGCGACTTCCATGACGCGGCCAAGGTGAGCCCGCGCGAGCCGCTGGGGGCGATCCGTGGAGCGGCGAGCCGGCTGGGCGTGCCGGTTCGTCCGGCGGCGAAGCTGCGGGCGGTGGCCCTGTTCGATCCCGCCGTCCGGGGGCTGACGCCCGCGATCAGCCAGGGGTGCCTCGCCGAGGCGTTGGACGAGGTGGACGCCGGCGCCGGCGCTTTGAACGCAGCCGGCGGCGCCTGGGCCAGGGGCGACGTGCAGGGCGTGTTGGCTGGACCCCGCGGCGCGTCCGCCTGCCTTCTGCTCATCAACGGAGGAGCGTCCATCTGGCGCCAGGCCATGGCCGATTTCGCCGACGCCGTCGCCGGGGCGCTGCAGAAGCCGGGTCACGCGGTGGCGGTGCTCCCGATCCGCGCCCTCATCGCCCGCGACGGGGTGCTGGAGCGGCTGAAGGCCCGCGGCTTCGAGGTGAGCGGCGGGGGGATCTGATATGGCGGCCGGACCAGGACTTCACGTATCGTGCGCCTGCGGCAAGGTCGCGCTCGAGACCCGCGGCGCGCCGATCGGGGCGGCGGTCTGCTACTGCGACGATTGCCAGGCCGCCGGCCGCCAGATCGAGGCGCTGCCAGGCGCCCAGCCTGTGCTCGACGCCGACGCCGGGACCTCCGTGGTGCTGTATCGCCGCGACCGGCTGTCGTGCGTCAGGGGAGCCGAGCTGCTCCAGGCCGTCAAGCTGGAGCCGAAATCGCCGACCAGCCGCTATGTGGCGAGCTGCTGCAACTCGGCCATGTACCTCGGCTTCGACGACTCGAAGCACTGGGTCGACGTGTTCCGCCGGCGGGTGGAGGGCATCGCTCCGCCGATCGAGGTGCGCATGTGCACGCGCTTTCTTCCAGCTGGGACCGAGATCCCGAAGGATGCGCCGAGCTCTCCGGGCTTTCCCTTGGGTTTCATCGCGAAGGTCATGGCCGCGCGGCTGGCGATGCTGTTCGGGCCTTGAGGCTGTCGGCCCAGGCCACGGACTCACGGGCCAGCTGCGGAGGCCTCAGTGTGGCCTCTGCTCCGCTTGAGGGCGGAGGGGCCTGAAGCTGGCGCTGATTTCTTCGGACATGAGGGCCGGCTGCTCCCAGGCGGCGAAGTGGCCGCCTTTCGCCAGCCGATTGTAGTGGATGAGCTTGGGATAGGCCCGCTCGGCCCAACTCCGTGGAGCGGGATAGAGCTCGTCCGGGAAGACGCTCACCGCGGCCGGGACGGAGACGCCCTTGGCATTGAAGAACCCGACCTTGCCCCAGTTCTCCCAATAGAGACGGGCGCCGGAAAGCGCGGTGTTGGTCAGCCAGGCGATCGTGATGTTGTCGAGGATGTCGTCACGCGTAAGGCCCGCGGCCTCTCCGGCGAAGATGCGCGAGATCAGCTCATAGCTGCGTGCGTCGTGATCGAGGAAATAGGCGGCCAGGCCGATCGGTGAATCCGCGATCCCGTATAGGGTCTGGGGCCGCAGTCCCATCTGGTACCCGTAGGCGATCCCCTTCTGGTATTCGAGCTGCAAGGCCTCGTAGGCGGTCTTCTCGTCGGCGGTGAGCCCGGCGGGCGCCGCCGCGCCCGAGGCGGCCGCGTGGTCGATTTCGGTCGGGAAGATGCCGGCCATGTTGGTGTGGATGGCCAGCAGTTCCGGAGCCGCCTGCACGCCCATCAGATCGGTGATGATCGCGCCCCAGTCGCCACCCTGTGCTACGAACTTCGTGTATCCGAGGCGCTTCATCA
>CAZTMF010000169.1:0-6862 GCA_964614675.1 uncultured Caulobacteraceae bacterium
TGAAAACCGCCGTAGGTGTGAGCCTACCGTGGGTTCGAATCCCACCCCGTCCGCCACTCCGTCATGACAGCGAAGGAGCCCTAGCCGGGCGAGGCGGACAGCAGCGCCTCGGTGAGGGCTTCGGGCCTGTCGAGCATCACGTCGTGCCCGCAGGCGATCTCGGCGGTCTTCCATCCGATCAGCTTCGCTTGCTCGTAGAATTGACCGAACGGGCCATCCCAGTCGCTGGCCCAGACGAAACTGACGTTTTCGATCGTGTCCAAGCGGCCTGTCAGGCTTACCGGCTGTTGGAAGGTCGCCAGGGGTTGGGGCGTGCACTGGCGGTCCACCCATTCCCGGTCTGCCGCATTGACGTTGAAGACCTCCGCCGGGATCGGCGGCACGCGCCAGCCTTCCCCGGTCTGCCGGGCGCCCTCGAGCTGCGCCTCCCTTGTCTCATCCGGAAGGAAGTCATGAAGGCGCTGGCCGTGCTTGGGGACAAAGGCGTCGAGATAGACCAGGGCGGAGATCCGATCCGCCGCCCGATCGGCGGCTCCGGTGACGACGCAGCCGCCATAGGAATGGCCGCACAGGACCACGTCAGAGAGGTCCTCCCAGACGAGCAGGTTGGCCACGTCATTGATGTGGGTTTCGAGGTCGACCTGGGGCGAGAGCAGATGGCTCCGGTCGGCCACGCCCGTCAGGGTCGGCGCGAACACGTCATGGCCCCGGGCCCGAAGCGCACGCCGAACCCGATCCCAGCACCAGCCGCCGTGCCAAGCGCCGTGCACCAAGACGAATGTGGTCATCCCGGTCCCCCTATGCCGCTCAATTGAAGAACAATCAGCCTTAGATCGGGACGCTCGGCTATCGAAAAAGGACATCGAAGGCCTTCGCCCACAGAACGTCGGGTGGCAGGCTCTCCCTCTCGGGCCGAATGATCAGCCATCTGGGATGTCCGCCTGATCCAGCCTTTGCGCGAGCGACGATAGCCTAGGCTTTTCCGTATCCCGGAAGGCCAAATGCCCCGGTTCCAAGATCGTGTTCTGAGCGTGAGGGTGCTGGGCCCCGTCGTCGCCGCCCTGATCCTAGGGTCGGTCGCCCTGGCGCAGACCTGGACGGGCGCTCCGGCGCCGAGCCCGGAGCTGCAGGCGGCGATGACCAAGGCCGACGCAGGCGACCCCAAGCCGCTGACCGCCATGGCCGACGCCGGCAATGCCGACGCCCAGTACTACGCCGGCGCCATGTACATCTTCGGACGCGGGACCATCGCCAAGGACCCCGTGCGGGGCTGCGCCTATGAGCAGAAGGCGTCCGCCAGCCGCGCCGACGCGACGCATCTCCTGGCCCAGTGCTACCAGACCGGCTCCGGCGGCGCGCAGGACCGGGTCAAGGCCGAGGCCGCCTATACCCGCGCCGCGGCGATGGGATTTCCCAAGTCCAAGTGCGCCCTCGGCCAGATGCTGATGACGGAGCCGGCGCAGGCGGCCCGGGGCCTCGCCCTGTGCCAGGAGGCGGCCAAGGCCGGCGACGCGGACGCCCAGTCGGCGGTCGGGGACGCCTACTTCAACGGGGCGGGCGCGCCGCGCGACCGCGCCCAGGCCCGCAAGTGGTACGAGATGGCCGCCAAGCAGAACGACCTCGATTCCATGCGCAAGCTGGGCGCGATGTACGCCTCCGGCGACGGCGGCAAGAAGGATGCGAAGAAGGCGCTTCAGCTTTGGATGGCTGGCGAGAAGGCCGGCGATCCCCTGGCCCCGATCCTGGTGGCCGATCAGCTGTTCTCAAACATGACCGGCGGCCGCAAGCCCGGCCCCGGGCAATACAAGTTCAAGGGCGGCGTGCCCACCGGCGACATCGGCGTCATCGAGGACTGGTACAAGGAAGCGGCGAAGGTGGACCCCCGCCCGGACGTCAAGACGCGGGCGGACTACGCCCTGAAGATCCTGGCCAGCCTCAAGACCGCGGCCAACGTCAGCGTCCGCTAGGAGAGACCGCTTCGGCGTCCTAGTCTGACCCGCGGATCGGGCGGGGAGCCATGGCGAACCTTGACGCGAGCGGAAGTCCTGGCGCCCCGCGCGAGGCGGTCGACGTCTCCTGGGCCAGCGCGCTGGTGGTCGACGACGTCGAGGAGAACCGGGATCTGCTCGTCCGCCGGCTCAAGCGGCTGGGGATCAGCGACATCGAACAGGCCTGCGACGGACGCCAGGCGCTGGCGCGGCTAGGCGAGCGCAGCTTCGACCTTCTGCTGCTCGACATCATGATGCCGGAGATGAACGGCTACGAGGTGCTCGACGTCCTGAGCCGGGAGGGGCGTACGCACGACCTGCCGGTCCTGGTGATCTCGGCGCTCAACGAGGTCGACGCGGTGGCCAGGTGTCTGGAGCAGGGCGCCGAGGACTTCATCTTCAAGCCGTTCAACCCGATCATCCTGCGCGCCAGGGTGCTGGCGTCGCTGGAGAAGAAGCAGCTGCGCGACACGGCCCGGCGCGAGCTGGAGCGCAAGCGCGCCGAGCTGAACGAGGCCCGCAACCTGCAGCTGGCCCTGGCGCCGCCGCCGGCAGCGCGGTCGTCGCCGATCGGCCGCATCTCGATCGAGGTGGTGCTCGAGCCGGCGCGGGAGGTGGGCGGCGACCTGGTCGACCACTTCGAGATCGGCGAGCGGCTGCAAGTGGTGCTGGTCGGCGACGTCTCGGACAAGGGCGCCGGCGCGGCCCTGGTGATGGCCCGCGCCCATGGACAGTTCCGCGCCCTGGCGGCGCGGCCGGATGCGGAGGCCCTGTTCGCGGACCCTGCGCTCGCCGCCGGCGAGGTGAACCGGGCCCTGGCCTCGAACAACGCCAGCTGCATGTTCGTGACGCTGTTCCTGGGCGTGATGGACGTGACGACGGGCGAGCTCGCCTATGTCCGCTGCGGCCACGTCCCGCCCTGGATCCGGCGGTCGGACGGAGGCGTCGAACGTCTCGCCGTCGCCGCCGGCCTGCCGCTCGGGGTGATGGAGCGGGTCGCCTACACGACCGGCCGCAGCCGGCTCTCCGCCGGCGACGTGCTGCTGGCGGTGACCGACGGCGTCACCGAGGGCTCGGCGCCGGACAAGTCCCTGTTCGGCGAGGACAGGACGGAGGCGTGGCTGCTGAGGGCTGGCCCCGATGCGTCGCTGGGCCCCCTGGTCGCCGAGGTGCGGGCCTATGAGGCCGGCGAGCCGGCCGCCGACGACGTGGCGGCGGTGCTGGTGACGGTCCGGGCGGGCTGACGGCGATGAGCAGCCTCGATATTCCGCTGACCCTGGAAAAGGCCTCGATCTCGACGGCGGTCGAGTCGGCGCAGGACTGGCTCGAAGCGGCCGGAGTCGATCCGCGCGCCGCCATGCATGTGGCCCTGACCGTCGACGAGCTCCTGACCAACGCCTCGACCCACGGCGGCGCCCAGGGCCAGCCCGCCAAGGTGCGGCTCGAGGTGCATCCCGACCGCGTGGGCGTGGAGATCGTCGACCCGGCCGCGCCCTACGACCCCGCCGCCGCGCCCAGGCCCGATCTCGGCGCCTCGCTGGAAGACCGGCCGATCGGCGGACTGGGGGTGCATCTTGTCATGAAGCTGTCGCGCGATCTCGCCTATGCCCGCGACAACGATCGCAACCGGACGAATTATTGGATCGCGCGGGGCGCGCTCCAAGACTAACTTTGGAGCCGGGAGGGCAGGGCATGAGCGCGGACACCGCCGGCGGCAACGGGGCCTCGAAGGAGGCGCACCGGCTCCTGGAATCGGCCCCGATCTCGGTGGTCATCGTCACCGACGACGGGCGCTACCTCTATCGCAACCCCGCCCACAACGAGATGTACGGCTACAAGCCGGGCGAGCTTCCCAGGCGGTCGAGCGAGATGTGGGTCGATCCCGCAGAGCGGGTGCGATTGCTGAAGCTCTTCCATCAGACCGGCGAGCTCAGGAACGTCGAGGTCCAGCACCACACCGCCGACGACCGCACCTTCTGGGGCCTGATGACCTGGCAGCGGGTCGAGTACAACGGCGAGCCGGCGCTGGCCGGCTGGATGTACGACATCACCGCGCGAAAGGAGGCCGAGGCGGCGATCGAGGAGGCGAGGGCCCTGGCCGAACAGGCCAACCAGACCAAGTCCGAATTCCTGGCCAACATGAGCCACGAGCTGAGGACGCCGCTGAACGCCATCATCGGCTACGCCCAGATCCTGCAGGAGGACGCCGAGGACGCCGGGCAGGACGTCATGCTGCCGGACCTCAAGAAGATCGAGAGCGCCGGCAAGCACCTGCTGGGCCTGATCAACGACATCCTCGACCTCTCCAAGATCGAGGCCGGCCGGATGGAGGTCTATCTCGAGCCGGTGTCGGTCCCGGCCCTGGTGGACGAGGTCAAGACCCTGACCGCGCCCCTGGCGTCGAGCAACGGCAACCGGGTCGAGGTGTCCATCGATCCGGGGGTGGCGTCGATCCAGACCGACGTGACCAAGCTCAAGCAGTCCTTGCTCAACCTGGTGAGCAACGCCTGCAAGTTCACCAAGGACGGCCGCGTGGGCCTGGACGTGCGGCTGCAGGACGGGGCCGAGGGCCGCGAGATCGTCTTCGAAGTGGCCGATTCCGGCATCGGCATGACGCCCCAGCAGCAGGCCAAGCTGTTCCAGGCCTTCAGCCAGGCGGACTCCTCGACGACGCGGAAATTCGGCGGCACGGGCCTGGGCCTGGCGATCACCAAGCGGCTCTGCAACCTTCTGGGCGGAGACGTGAAGGTGACGTCCGAGGAGGGCAAGGGCAGCCGTTTCACCATCACCCTGCCGCTGAGGGCCGCCGAGGTCTGGAACTCGTTCGAAGGGCCGGCGCCGGAGGTGTCGGGACCCGAGCAGGCGGCCACCATCCTCCTGATCGACGACGATCCCCAGGTCCACGACCTGCTGGGCCAGATGCTGGGCCGGGAAGGCTACCGCGTGGAGCACGCCACCTCCGGACCCGACGCCCTGACCATGGTCCAGAAGGTGCGGCCCGCCGCGATCCTGCTCGACATCATGATGCCCCAGGTGGACGGCTGGACGGTGCTGAGCGCGCTGAAGCGCGATCCCAACCTGGCGGCCATCCCGGTGATCATCGTCTCCATGCTCGACGAGCGGCCGCTGGGGCTGTCGCTGGGCGCCGCCGAGTTCCTGACCAAGCCGATCGACCGCTCCAGGCTGGTGGAGACGGTGCGCGCCCATGCCGGCCCAGCCACAGGGGTGGTGCTGGTGGTCGACGGGGACGCCGCCCAGGCGGCCCAGATCGCCCAGGCCATCGCCGAGACGGGACGCAGCGCCGAAGCCGTGTCCAACAGCCGGGCCGCCCTGGAGTGGCTGCGCAAGCACGCGCGCCCCTCCCTGCTGGTGCTCGATCTCGACGTCGCCCTGGGCGAAGACTTCTCTCTGCTGGACGCCTTGCGCGCCGACGAGAACCTGAAGGGCGTTCACCGCATCCTGTTGGCGGACCGTGAGCTGACCCCCGCCGAGCTCGGCTATCTGTCGGGTCTTTCGGGCACCCTGGTCAGCAAGGGCGAGGATGTCGCCGCCGCCCTCGTCGCTGCTATGGGCGATCAGAGCGGAGCGGCGGCATGACCCGGATCCTGCTGGTCGAGGACAATCCCGAGAACCGCGACATGCTGAGCCGGCGCCTGATCCGCCGCGGTTTCGAGGTCGAGTTCGCCGAGGACGGCGAGGAGGCAGTGCGCAAGGCGCGCGAAGGGGCCCCGGCCCTGATCCTGATGGATCTGAGCCTGCCGGTCATGGACGGCTGGGAGGCGACGCGGCGCATCAAGGCCGACGCCGCCACCGCGGCCATCCCGGTGATCGCGCTGACCGCCCACGCCATGTCCTCGGACCGCGAGCGGGCGCTCAGCGCCGGCTGCGACGACTACGACACCAAGCCGGTGGACCTGGAGCGGCTGCTCGGGAAGATGCAGGCCCTGCTTCCGGGCGAGGGCCTGACGCAATGATCGCGCACTGTCGCAAGAGCTTCACAGTACCCCAGCATCTTGCCGGCGCCGGAGGCTGACATGCAGATCGACAAGACCGACCTCGGAAATTCCGTGACCCGCCTGAAACTGGCGGGCCGGCTGGACATCAACGGTTCGGCCATGGCCGAGATTCCCATCAGCCTGGCGGCCAAGAACTGCCAGCGCCTGGTCATCGACATGTCGGACGTCAGCTATGTCGCCTCGCTCGGCGTGCGCCATCTGGTGATGGCGGCCAAGGCCCTGGACCGCGGCGGGGGAAAGCTCGTGCTGTTCTCGGTCACCGAGCCGGTGGCGGAGATCCTGGTGACCATGGGGATCACCGACCTGATCCCGATGGCCCCGTCGGAGGCGGCGGCCCTGGTCCTGGCCTGAGGGCTTTTCCTCCGCGCGCGCCCATCCGATAGGGTCGCCCTGGCGGGAGGGGCTGCACTTGCCGAGTCCGGGTTTCATATCGCCGCTGCTGACGGGTCTCGGCCTCTTCTTCGGCGGCGCGCGATTCATCGCCGCCAATCTGACTCCGCTCGCCGGCCCCGCGGCGCGAAAGCTGTTCCATGGCGCGGTCAGGACCAGCTGGACGGCGGCCCTGGCCGGCGTGTTCGCGGGCCTGGTGAGCCAGAGCACCAGCGCCGTGACCCTGGTCGTGGTGGGCCTGGTCCGGGCAGGCGTCGTTCCGGAGGGCAGGGCGGTGCTCCTGCCCGCCTGGTCGCAGGTCGGCGCGGCGGCTCTGGTCATCCTGGTCTCGCTGCAGACCAGCGCCGCCGTCGCCTGTGCGCTCGCGATCGCCGGCGCGGCCCTCTATTTCGATCTCAAGCTGACCGAGCGGCTCCGCCATGGCGTGCTCGTGCTCCTGGGCGTCGGCATGCTGTTCCTCGGCATGGA
>CAZTMF010000170.1:0-6853 GCA_964614675.1 uncultured Caulobacteraceae bacterium
AGGCCTCGCGCGCGCAGAGGAAGCAGCCGTCCAGGTTCACCGCCGCCACCTTGCGCCATTGCTCGAAGGTGATCTGGTCGAAGGAGACGGGCGGCCCGCCCATGCCGGCGTTGTTGAACAGCAGGTCCAGCCGGCCGAATTCGTTGCGAATGACATCGAAAAGAGCGCGCACCTGGTCCTCGTCGGTGACGTCGGTGGGAACCGGCAAGGCCCGGCCTGAAGCCGCACCCGCCAGCCGCCGCGTCTCCTCCAGCGCCTCGGCTCGCCGACCGGCCAGGGCCACGCGCCAGCCTGCCTCTAGCAGCGCCAGGGCCGCCGCCCGGCCGATGCCGCTGCCGGCGCCGGTGACCAGTGCGGACTTCTCCATGCTCGCGCCCTTTTCAGCCTTCGCCTATGACTTAGCCGTAACAGGGCGCGGATGGGAGGCGGCCATGCGGAAACAGGCGGGCTTTGCGGGGGCGATCTTCCTCGCCGCGGCCCTGGGCCCCAGTCTGGCGAGCGCCCAGGGCCACGCATCCTGCGATCGACGCTGCCTGCTCAGGACCCTGACGACCTATACCGAAGCGCTGACCGACGACGATCTCTCCCGGCTGCCGCTGGCGACAGGCGTCCGCGCCACCAGCAATGGCGTCGTCGCGCCGCTCGGCAAGAGCGCCCCCTGGGGCCCTGGCCGTCGCCTGCCCTACCGCCAGACCTTCGTCGATCCCATCACGGGCGCCGCGGTATTCTACGGCATCCTGACCACGGCGACGCGCCCGGCGCCGGGCGCGGCCGAAACGCCCGCGCGCTGGTGGTTCTATGTGGCGCGGCTGAAGGTGCAGGGGCGCAAGATCACCGAGGTCGAGGAGATCGCCTACGAGAAACCGCCAGGCGGTTTCGGCGCCGATCCCGCCGGCCTCACCCTGCCCGATCGAATCTACGACACGGTGCTGCCGGTGGACGAACGCTCCACCCGGGCCGAGCTGTTCCGCATCGCCAACGCCTACTTCGACGCCGTCTCGCACAAGGTCGACTATCACGACGTCCCCTGGCACCCCGAATGTCAGCGCGTGGAACTCGGGACCTTCACCGTCAATGCGCCGGGGACCGCCGGCAGCTGCGGCGGCGAGTTCCAGATCCCGCGCATGAAATGGAACGTGGAGAACCGCCGCTTCTACATCGCCGACGTCGAGCGCGGCGTCGTGCTGGCGGTCGGCAATTTCACCACGCCGCCGGAATACCCCACCAACAACGGCTCGGTGGTGATGGAGGTGTTCAAGGTGCAGGACGGCCTGATCCGGCACATCTCGGCCTTCTTCAAGGGCGACGGCCAGCCGCACTCGGGTTGGGGCGAGGGGCCGGGGTCCTAGGCTCGCCCGGCCTGCGTGGATAGCCGCTCGGGCTGGACGCCGATCTTGGCGAGGGCGGCGGCCCAGCGGCCGTCGATGTCGCGGCCGAACACCAGCTCCTCGTCGGCGTCGCAGGTCAGCCAGGCGCCCTGGCGGATCTCGGACTCCAGCTGCCCCGCCCCCCAGCCCGCATAGCCGAGGGCCAGCAGGAACCGCCGCGGCCGGCGCTGGGGATCGCCGAGCGCATCCAGCACCTCGCGGGTATCGGTGAGGGCCAGGCCCGGCTCTATGGCGAGGGTGGAATGGGAAGCCCTGTAATCGTCCGTATGCAGAACATAGCCGCGTTCACGCTCGACCGGTCCGCCCGACAGCACCGGGGCCTCGGGCACGTCCTTGCCGCCCAGCCCCAGCCGCCGCAGCAGCGCAGGTATGCGCAGTCCCTGCATGGGGCGGTTCAGCATCAGGGCCATGGCCTGGGTCTCGTCGTGCACGCAGACCAGCAGCACCGTGCGCTCGAAGCGCTGGTCGCCGATGGCGGGGGTCGCGATCAGGAGTTGCCCCTGCAGATATCCGGCTGGGGAAGGCTCAGGGCGGGGGCGAGCAGCCTGGCCCGCATCGAGCCCCTTCAGATCGTCGGGGCCGGCGGGCAAGTCCTGAGCGCCGGGTTCGGCCTCCGTGGACGGCCTGTCTTTGTCCATGAATCACATGATCCGCCGGGCCGGCGCGGCTTGCAAGCGGGCCGGGCTTGGCGCGACAAGGGGGCGCGGCTAATGCAAGCCAGCCTCATTCCACCACGAGAAGGACCGCGTCCATGACCATCAAAGTCGGCGACAAGCTGCCCCAGGCGACGTTCACGGTCATGGGGCCGGAGGGTCCCGGGCCGAAGACCGGCGACGAACTCTTCAAGGGCAAGACCGTGGCCCTGTTCGCCGTGCCCGGCGCCTTCACCCCGACCTGCTCGGCCAAGCACCTGCCGGGCTTCAAGGAGAAGGCCGCCGAGCTGAAGAAGAAGGGCGTGGACGTCATCGCCTGCGTTTCGGTCAACGACGTCTTCGTCATGGACGCGTGGGGCAAGGCCCAGGGCGTCGGCTCGGACATCCTGATGCTGGCCGACGGCAATGGCGATTTCACCAAGGCCGTGGGCCTGGAGCTCGACGCCTCGCGCTTCGGCATGGGCCCGCGCTCGCAGCGCTATTCGATGATCGTCAAGGACGGCGTCGTGACGGAGCTGAACGTCGAGCAGGGCGGCGAATTCCGCGTCAGCTCGGCGGATTACATGCTGGAGCAGCTGTAGGCGCCTGCCCAATTGTCATCCCGACTCTTCGCCTTGCGGCCGGGATGACAAGCTCAGAACTGGATCGCCCTCAGCGCCTCGTCCCCGGCCAGGGCCGCGTCAGCCAGTGAGCCTGCGCGCGACAGCACCTGCTCGCCGTAGAAGCGGGCCAGGGCGGCCCGATCTTTGGCCCAGGTCGCGTCCTCGTCCTTGGCGGCCGCCAGGGCGCCCTTGCAGAGCAGGGCCCCTCCCAGCACATCGCCGAATAGCCTGAGATAGCTCGACGCGCCCGCGAGGGCGGCCGTCCCGCCGGCCTTGGCGAGGCCCTCGGACGCCCGCTGCACGGCGTCGATTCCAGCCTTCAGCCTGGGACCCAAGTCAGCGAGATCGCCCGTCAGGGCTGGGACGAGGGCCCGCATCTCGCCGATCAGGTCGCGGACCGCCTCGCCGCTCTCCATCGAGAGCTTGCGGCCCACGAGGTCGATGGCCTGGATGCCGTTGGTCCCCTCGTAGATCGGGGTGATGCGGGCGTCGCGGTAGAACTGGGCCGCGCCTGTCTCCTCGATGAAGCCCATGCCGCCGTGCGCCTGCACGCCCAGGGAAGCGACCTCGACACCCACGTCGGTGGACCAGGCCTTGGCGATCGGCGTGAGGAGCTGCGCTCTGAGATCCGCCTTGCGCCTTGCCTCTTCGGTCGGGGCCAGGCGCGCCAGGTCGGCGGCGACACCGGCCGAGAAGCAGATCGCCCGCGCGGCGGCGATCTTGGCCTTCATCAGCCCCAGCATGCGCCGCACGTCCGGATGGTCGAAGATCAGAGCCGAAGTATCGTCCGACCAGGGCGAGCGGCCCTGGCGGCGCTCGCGGGCATAGGCCAGGGCGTGCTGATAGGCCGCCTCGGCGATTCCGACGCCCTGGACGCCCACCATCACCCGCGCGGCGTTCATCATGACGAACATGTGCGCCAGGCCCTGGTTCAGCTCGCCGACCAGCTCGGCCCGGGCGCCCTCGTAGAGCATGACGCAGGTGGGCGAGGCGTGGATGCCGAGCTTGTGCTCGAGACTCGCGGGCCTGAGCGCATTGGCGACGCCGAGCGCGCCGTCCTCGCCCAGCTCCTGGCGCGAGGCGACGAACAGCGACAGGCCCCGCACGCCTGGCGGCGCGTCCGGCGTCCTGGCCAGGATCAGATGGACGATGTTGGGCGCCATGTCGTGGTCGCCCCAGGTGATGAAGATCTTCTGGCCGTTCAGCCGCCAGCCGCCCTCTCCGTCCGGCTCGGCCATGGTGCGGATGGCGCCGAGGTCGGTGCCCGCCTGCGGCTCGGTCAGGTGCATGGTCCCCGGCCACTCGCCGGAGATCAGCCTGGGCAGGAAGAGCTGCTTCTGGCGTTCCGTCCCGTGCCGCTGCAGCGCCTCGATCGCCGCCTGGGTGAGGGTCGGGCAGAGGGCGAAGGCCATGTTGGCGCCGTTGGCCATCTCGAACACGGCCAGCTCCAGGGCCCTGGGCAGGCCCTGACCCCCGAAGTCCGGATCGGCCGACAGGCTGTTCCAGCCGCCCTCGGCGAAGGCGCGATAGGCCCCGGCGAAGCCCTCGGGGGTGACTACCTTGCCGTTTTCCAGCCGCGAGCCTTCCCGGTCTCCGATGCGGTTCAGGGGCGCGAGCACCTCCGAGGCCAGCTGGCCGGCGGCCTCCAGCACCGCGTCGGTCATGTCCCGGTCGAGGCCCGGGACCAGGGGGGCGAGACTCTCGAGATCGGCAGCGGCGTTGAGGGCGAAGGCGATGTCGCGGATCGGAGCCCGGTAGGTCATGGCCGCTTCGTCCCCTGGGTCCGCGAACTGATTCCCGGACTTGGTTGTCACCGACAATCTTGGCTTTAGCCCGCCCGGCGCGCTAGGGTCGCGCAGACGCCATCACAAATATGTCTGGGGAGCTCCGCTCATGATACGTCCCGTCGCCATCGGCCTCGCGGCCCTTTTCCTCGCCGGCTCCGCCGGCCTGGCCCTGAGCCAACCCGCCAAGCCCGCCGGGCCGCCCGCCGCGCCGCCGGTGGTCACCGACCCGGCCCAGGTGCCGGCCGGCCACTATGTGACCGACCCCAACCATGGCGGTTTCATCCTGAAGGTCCAGCACATGGGCATGGACCAGTCCTATTTCCGCTTCGACAAGTTCAGCGGCTCCTTCGACTACGACCCTGCCCATCCGGAAGCGGCCAAGGTCAACTTCTCGGTGGACTCGAACTCGTTCAGCCATAGCAATCCGGCGGTCGCCGCCGAATTCCAAAAGGTCTTCCTCGACGCGGCCAACCATCCGACCGCCACCTTCGTGTCGACCGGCCTCAAGCGCACGGGCAAGAACACCGGCGTGTTGACTGGCGATCTGACCCTGGTGGGGGTGACCAAGCCGCTCAGCCTGAACGTGACCTTCAACGGCCTGCGCACCGGCATGGGGCCGCCGCGCGTGGGCTTCACCGCCAAGGGCACCGTGATCCGGGCCGACTACGGCATCGGCAAACAGATGCCGACGGCCATGGTCGGTAACGTGGACCTGGACGTCACCGCGGAGTTCACCAAGGCGGGTTGATCTCGGCTGCCCGTTCCGGTGAAAGCCGGGACGTGCTGAGGAACCACCATATGGGCGCTGACGTCGACACCGCCGTCAGCGCCCTTTTGCGTGGCGAGCTGGTCATCCTGCCGACCGAGACGGTCTATGGCCTGGCCTGCGATGCGGGAAACGCCCGCGCGGTCGCCGCCGTCTTCGCGGCCAAGGGCCGGCCGCAGTTCAATCCCCTGATCTCGCATGTGACGGGCCTCGAAGCGGCGCTCGCGATCGCCTATCTCGACGACCGGATGCGCAGACTGGCCGAGGCCTTCTGGCCTGGGCCCCTGACCCTGGTCGCCCCGGTCAGGGACACCGGCGCGGTCTGCGACCTCGCCCGGGCGGGCCTGGACACGGTGGCCGTCCGCGCCCCCGATCACCCTCTCGCCCAGGCGGTGCTGAAGGCCCTCGGCCGTCCGGTCGCCGCGCCCTCGGCGAACCGCTCGGGCCGGCCGAGCCCGACGACCTTCGCCGATGCGGTCGAGGAGACCGGCGCCTTCGCCGCCGCCGCAGTCGACGGAGGACCCTGCCGCGTGGGGCTGGAATCCACCGTGCTGGGGCTCGCCGGCGGGGAGCTGGTGCTGCTGCGGCCGGGCTCGGTGACTCGCGAGGCGATCGAACAGGTCGCAGGCCCCGTCACGCCGGGGCTCGGCTCAGGCCACAGCTCGCCGGGCCGCCTTGCACGCCACTACGCTCCGTCCAAACCGCTGAGCCTGGAGGTCGCCGCGCCCAGCCCCGAGGCCGCCTATCTCGCTTTTGGCCCCTCGCCCGCCGGCCGGGCGCTGACCTGGAACCTGAGCCCCGCGGGCGACCTCCGCGAGGCGGCGGCCAACCTCTTCGCCTTCCTGCGTGCGGCTGACCGCTCCGCCGCTCCGGTCATCGAAACCGCGCCGATTCCGCACACAGGTCTCGGCGAAGCCATCAACGACCGCCTGCAGCGCGCCGCCGGCCAGGTCGGCTGACGCTCAATTCCGCCGCACTGACGCCCCTGGGCGCCCAATCCAGCGGCGCCTTGGCCGTATCGGCCGGGTTTCGCACGCCTGTCGCGCGAGCCCGCTAGCGAGAGCGGTCTAGGCGCCGATGCTGCCGCGGGGCGTTGATTTGGAGGGGGACGTTTGGCGCGGCTCTTGCTGGCCGCTGCTGGATGACCGCGAAAGAAGACATGCGGGGACGCTTGTTCGGCTTGGCCGTGGGCATTCTGTTGCTTGCCGAGGCCTTTGCACTCTGGCGGCCGCAGGCGCTCGGCGGCCTGCCCCAGCCCGACCTTGGCCCCTTCAGCCAGTACCGTCTGGTCGTCGCCCTGCTTTCGGCCGGCGTCGGCGCGGTGGTCCTGCTGGCGGCCCTGATGCGCGACACGTCCAAAGCCGCCCCCGCCGAGCGTCATCCGGCCGGCCCGCTCTCGCTGGAGCTCGGCGCGCCACAGCCCACACCCCACGATGCGCCGCCTGCGACGCTCGTCCTGCAGCCTGAGCCCGCTCCGGCCCCCGCTCCGCCCGAACACCCGCCGGTCGTCGCCGCGCCAGCGCCTCCCGCGCATGTCGCCGAGGATGCCGACGACCTCGACCCCTTCCCCGGGACCGAACACGCGCCGCCCGAGCCCCCTCACGCCGTCGCCGAGGCCCCGCCACCCGTCCTAGAGGCCCTGCCCGCCCCGCCGCCC
>CAZTMF010000171.1:0-6828 GCA_964614675.1 uncultured Caulobacteraceae bacterium
GTCGTCACCAAGATTGGTTTCTGGCTGATGCCCCAGCCTGAAGCCTATCTCTCCGGCACTGTGACGGTGTTCCGCCGCGACGACCTGATCCCGCTGGTCGAGATCATGACCCGCCTGGAAAACCAGGAAATCTATACCGGCATGCCGCTGTTCGGGAGCACGCTGCTGGGCGGCCTGGAACCCGGCGACACGCAGCGGAGGCCTCCCCCCGCGGAGGTCTCGGCGATCCTGGCTCGCCCCGGCGAGCCGGACTGGGCCGCGCTCGAACGCTTCGGCCGCGACAAAGGGACCGGCTTCTGGGGCTGCAGGTTCCAGTTCTACGGGCCGCCCAAGGTCATCCAGGCTCAGTGGGAGTACGCCAAGGAGCAGCTCTCAGCCATTCCAGGAGCGAAATTCCAGGACGGCGAGCTGTTCCGGATTCCCTTGAGCGCGGCCGACCAGGAGCGGGTGCAGAAGGTGGTGTTTGGGATCCCGAACCTGTCGATCTTCTTCATCGGCGCGCGTTCGGACACCAATCCGAATCCGACCGAAGGCCATATGTGGTTCTCGCCGATCATTCCCCGGACGGGCGAGGCAGTGTTCGAAGCCCAGAAGGTGTTCGGCGACGCGGCCCGCGAGCTCGGCGTGCCAATCAGTCCCCTGTCCCTTCCCGGCACCTACTGGCGGCGGGCCTTCATCTTCATCATGGGCTTCCCGATCACCCACGATAAGGCGGTGAACAAGAAGAACCGCGAAGCCTTCAAGACCATGGTCCGCATCTGCGCCGAGCACGGTTGGGGCGAATACCGCACGGCCCCGGCCTTCCAGGACGAGGTGATGGCCACCTACTCCTTCGGCGACCATGCGCTGCGCCGTTTCAACGAGACGCTGAAGGACGCGGTCGATCCCAACGGCATCCTTTCGGCCGGCCACTACGGCGTCTGGCCGAAGCACCTTCGGGGGGGCAGGGCATGAGGGCGCTCGTCGGAGGCGCCGTCGCGGGCGTCGTGCTGGCCGTGGCCTGGCCGGTTTTCGCCCAGCCTCAGGATCAGCTCGCCCATGGCAAACAGGTGTTCCAGTACTGGTGCGCCACCTGCCATGGCGCCGGCCCGGGCCATCCGGGCACCGATGCCCTGCAGGCCAAGTACCACGGCGCCCAACCCGCCCTGCTGGAGGACCGCACCGACCTGAAGCCCGAGACGGTCCGCTTCTTCGTTCGCCACGGCGTGACAGTGATGCCCTTCTTCCGCAAGACCGAGATCAGCGACGCGGACCTGGATGCGATCGGGGCGTACTTGGCGCGACGGCGCTAGAACGCTCTAGAGGCAGGCCCATGAGCGCTTTTCCTAAGCGGGAGGCGCACCTCTAAGGTTGGCCGACGCTCGCGCTCCACAACTGCGTTACATCAAGTCGCCGGACGACCTATCATGAGACGGTTGCACGGATCAGCGCCTAGCTCGGTGCGGCGAGGACATGTTGGTGGGGGCCACGCAGAAGAACCTTCTGGCAGAGGCCGGGTTGGCCCGGGCGGCGGGCCGACTCCCGAACTTCGATATGGCGGACGAGCTGGACTGGATCCGCGCCGCCGACAAGCTGCTCGTGGAGAGCGAGTTCGATGCGGCCCAGGCGCTGATTGAGGTGTTGGCAAAGCGGCCTGGGCCGAGTTCCTGGGTGCAGAATCTCTGCCTGCTCATGGACCTTTTGCCGCCGCTCATGCCCGGCGATCCGCCCTTTCGCGAAGATCCGAGCGAGGACGTCATCATTTTCGAGCGCCCCGAAGCCACCGGCGTGCTCCTGGCTTTCTGCGGCGCTGCGCGTCGGGTTGGCCTGCCGCTTCCGATGATCCACCGATGGCTGGCACGCTTGCCGGTGAGCCTGATCTATCTGCGCGAGCCCGCCAAGATGCACTATCTTGGCGGGCTGCCTTCGTTCGGCGGGACCCTGACCGGAACCATGGAGGGGTTGAGGGGCGTCATCGGTCGGATTGGAGCGCATCGGGTCTTCTGCCTTGGTCAATCCAGCGGCGGCTACGGCGCTCTGCGCTACGGCGTGGAGCTCGGGGCCGAGGCTGTGCTTTGCGCGGCCGCGCCGTTCAATCTGTCGGAGAGCTTCAATGTCGATCTGCGCCAGGCCGGCGCCGCCGCCAGGGTCCGAGCCGCGTTTCCCGACGCGCCGCTCGACCTGCGCACGCTCTACCTCGCCGCCGAACCTCGCCCCCGGTTGCGCATCGTCTATGGCGAGCACCAGTGGGACGACCGCATCCACGCCGAGCATATGACCAACGCCGAGGGTACGACCCTCGAGGCGCTCTGCGGCTTTGCAGGTCACGGCGTCATCGCCGAGCTGGCCATGCGCGGCGAGCTGGGGCCGCTCCTGCAGGCGTTGGTCGCTTGACGCAGGGATGGTCGCGGGAGGCGTCCCCGATCGATCTCGGCGGACCTGTCGACCGGCCCTACGAACCCATCCCGGCCTCGGCGCTCGAACATTCGGTGATAGATCGTTTCGAGCTGATGGCGCGCCGCCACGTCGGCCGGACCGCGGTTGAGGACGCCTCGAGGCGGCTGACCTACGGCCAGCTGGCGGAGCGCATGAGACGCATCGCCTCGGCATTGACGGCGAGGCTGGTGGGCGAACGGCCCGGCACGGTTGCTGTCCTGGCCGGTCACGATGTCGACTTCCCTTCCGCATTCCTGGGCGTGCTCGCAGCCGGCCGGGGTGCGGTTCCCCTGGATGGCGGCCATCCCGACGAGCGGAACCGTTGGATCGCGGGACACGCCCGCGTCGCCGCCGTCGTGGTCTCTCCGGCGCTGGCGGGCAAGGCGCGAGAACTGTTCCCCGACCTTCCGGTGGTCGACATGGAGGCCGGAACGAGCGACGGCGTCGCACGCAGGCCGGGCCCCGAGGATCTGGCCTATGTGCTCTACACCTCAGGCTCGACCGGCGCACCCAAAGGCGTGTGGCACGACCACAGCAATTGCCTGAACGATGCGATGTTGTTCACCGACAACGCCCACGTGACGCCCGAGGACCGGATGGTCGCCTTCTATTCCGGCGTGATCGCCTCCACCCGCCGGACGTTCGCGGCTCTGCTTAACGGCGCATCGCTGCACCTGCTTTCTCCTCGTGAACTGGGCGCCGAGGGGATGGTCCGCGAGATCAGGGCGCGCGGGATCACCATCCTCTATGACGTGCCGACCGTCTTCCGTCGCGTCGTCGGGGCGATGGGCCCCGGTGAAAGGCTGGACAGCGTCCGGCTCGTGCGCCTCTCGGGCGACCGGTCCGAATGGTCCGACTTCGACGCGTTCCGGCGGGCGACCGGGCCCGGCGCCCTCTTCGGGGTGAACCTTGGTTCGACGGAAGTCTCCTCGACCTACGCCCACTGGTTCGTCGACGAAGCGGCGCGAACGGCGGGCGGCCGGTTGCCAGTGGGCCGGCTCATGCGCGGCCTTGAGCTCCTCGTGGAAGGGCCCGCTGGCGAGCCGGTTCCGGAGGGCGAAGTCGGGGAATTCGTGGTGCGTGGCCGCCACCTCGCGCGAGGGTACTGGCGGGACATGAAGGCCACCGCCGACGCCTTCGCGACCGACGCCGAGGACCCAGAGGCGCGCATCTTCCGCACAGGCGATCTTGGCCTTCGTCGCCCGGACGGGCTTCTCGAGTTCTTCGGCCGCAAGGACCATCAGATCAAGCTGAGGGGACATCGGATCGATCCGACGGAGGTTGAAGCGGCGCTCCGAGGCTGTTCGGGCGTGGCGGATGCGGTGGTGGTCGTGAGGCGGTCGCCCTCGGGCGCGGTGCGCTGCCTTGTCGCCTATGTGGAGCCAATGTCGGAAGTGCGGGGTCTGCTGGCCCGCCATGTGAGGGCGATGGCGCGTCGCGTGCTGCCCGAGCATGCTCTGCCATCGCTGATCGAGCTGGTTACGGCGCTGCCGCGCCTGGCCAACTTCAAGCCAGACAGGCTGGCGCTTGAACGGGTTGACGCAGATCGTCTCGCCAGCGGCCAAAGCCAGCTGGACGATCCCTTGACCAGAACCATCGCGGAAGCCTTTGAAGAGGTGATCGGCGTCTCGGACGTCACGGCCCAGGACAACCTGCTCTCGCTCGGCGGGGATTCCCTGATGGCGGTCGAGGTGATGTTGGCGCTGGAGCGGCGGCTGGGCAGGTCCATGCCGAAGCACGTCTTCGCCGCCAGCCAGACCATCGCCGAGCTCAGCGCCTGGGCGGCGGCCCATTGAAACCTCGATCCTGACGCTGTATACGCGCGCCCTTCGCCGCCGGCTTGCTGGCGGCTCCTGTCCGAGAACCGCGGGCCCCTAGGGGCTTAATTCTTCCGGCCGCGGGGAGACGGGGCGCAGAGGTTTCATCGGCCGCTCGTCAGCGGCGCGTGGGCCGAGCTTCCTGGGACAGGTCTGACCGGTTCGCCATGGCTCATCGCCAGGGCGGGCCAAACACGTCCGCCGGAATGGTCCGACGGACGGGCTTTGTACGGAGACCGCAATGGACCGCGCACAGAAGGCGGAATCGATCGAGGCTCTGAAGGGCGTTTTCGCCTCTTCCGGCGCCGTGGTCGTGACGCACTATCTCGGCCTCACCGTTGCGGAAATGACCGATCTGCGTGGCCGCCTCCGCAAGGAAGGCGCGCAGATCAAGGTGGTGAAGAACCGTCTGGCCCAGAAGGCCCTGAATGGCTCCGCCGGCGACGCCGGCGAGGCCCTGTTCAAGGGCCCGGTGGCCATCGCCTACGGCCCCGACCCCGTGTCGGCCGCCAAGGTGGTGACCCAGTACGCCAAGGACAATGAGAAGTTCACCGTCGTCGGCGGCCTTCTCGGCGACCAGGTGCTGAGCAAGGATGCGGTCAAGTCGCTGGCGTCCCTGCCGTCGCTCGACCAGATCCGCGCCCAGCTCATCGGCCTGCTCCAGGCTCCGGCGACCAAGGTCGCGGGCGTCCTGCAGGCCCCGGCGGGCCAGCTCGCCCGGGTGTTCAACGCCTACGCCACCAAGGACGCGGCCTAGGCCGCGGTCATCTCCGCAATTCCCCAAACCCCTGTCTTTCAAGGAACCTGAACCATGGCCAATCTCGAAAAGATCGTCGACGATCTGTCCGCCCTGACCGTGATGGAAGCCGCCGAGCTCTCCAAGCTGCTCGAAGAGAAGTGGGGCGTCTCGGCCGCCGCGCCGGTGGCGATGGCCGCCATGCCGGCCGCCGGCGGCGCCGCCCCGGCTGAAGCCGCCGAAGAGCAGACCGAGTTCACCGTCGTGCTGACCGCCGGCGGCGACAAGAAGATCAACGTGATCAAGGAAGTCCGCTCGGTGCGTCCGGACCTCGGCCTGAAGGAAGCCAAGGACCTGGTCGAAGGCGCTCCGCAGAACGTGAAGGAGAACATCTCCAAGAACGAAGCGGAAGAGATCAAGAAGAAGCTCGAAGAAGCCGGCGCTTCCGTCACGATCAAGTGACCGTGGGCGCGTGAGCGCCCCGAGTCATCCCGGCGCAGGCCGGGATCCAATGCGGCCGCCGGTGGACTCCATCGGCGGCCGTTTTCGTTTCCGCCCTGGCGGAACGGCGGGCAGCTTGAACTAGCCCAGGGAACGGAAGAGGGGACTCTCTATGGCGGAGGAGATGGCGCCTGCCGGGCGAGCAGCCGACGTTTCGGCGATCACCCAGCTCGTCCTGAGCGAGCGTGAGAGCCGCGACATGGGCTGGTGGACGCGGATGCGCGCCTGCTTTCATCCCGACGCGCGGATACGCATCAGCTGGATCGACGGCGATGCCGATGCCTTCGTCAGAGGGTCCATAGACATGGCCGCCCGGGGGATGAAGGCCAAGCACCGGGTCGGCCCGCCTGTCGTGCGCGTCAACGGCGATCGAGGCGTCGCGAGCTTCCCGGCGATCATCGACATCCCGGCGGTGCTCTCCGGAGTGGAGGTCATGCTGTCCAGCCACGCCCGTTTCCTGTTCCGCGTCGAAAAGCGGGGGGGCGGATGGAAGATCGCCTTCTTCGATTCGATCTACATGCGCGACGAGCTTGTCGCGGCCATCCCGGGTCAGGTCCCGCCAGTCACGCCCGAGGATGTCGCCGGCTACCGGAAGTCCTACCGGATGCTGTGCCACCTGCTCAGCCTCACGGGGTACGTTCCGAGCCAGGATCTCGCAGGCGAGGATCGCCCCGAGACGGCCGCGTCCCTGATCGGGGATGTCTACGGCTGGGTCGGACTGCAGCCCGACGCCGGTCAGGACCTGGACTGACCCGGAATCCCCCTCGCGACGGCGCCGATCAACAATCGCCTTGATCCGGACGGAATCGCCGCCTATTTACGCTTCCCATCGATGCAGAAACGCACTATCTCGCCACCCCCGCGACAGTGAATCGCGTGGGGCGCGAGTCGTTTTCGCGTCGGCCGAATATACCAGCCCCGAGGCGCGGTCCGCCGCCCTCCGACCAGCGCGAAGGGGCGTCCCGCTGAAGAAGCGGGGCTCATTTCCAGCGCCCGTCAGGCCAAGGCCTGAGCTGAGGGTGGGCGCAGGATGACGACGCGCGGACTCGAAGTCCGCATCAGGAGCAGCGATGGCGCAGTCCTTCACCGGCAAGAAACGTATCCGTAAGACCTTCGGCCGCATCCCCGAAGCGGTGCAGATGCCGAACCTCATCGAGGTTCAGAGGTCATCCTACGAGCAGTTCCTGCAGCGTGAAGTCCGGCCCGGCCAGCGCCGCGACGAGGGCATCGAGGCGGTCTTCAAGTCCGTCTTCCCGATCAAGGATTTCAACGAGCGCGCGGTCCTCGAGTACGTCTCTTACGAGTTCGAAGAGCCGAAGTACGACGTCGAGGAATGCATCCAGCGCGACATGACCTATG